>DASSFG010000058.1:0-13456 GCA_035694685.1 Pirellulales bacterium | reverse complement strand
CGCCCCGGGCCAAGCGAAACGTCTCGCTGAAGTTCCAGCCAGCACCGCGGTTGACCGGTTGACGCACATAGCGCACGCGAGCGTCGCACGCGGCGTATTGCTCGGCAATGGCCTGCGTGCCGTCGTTCGATGCGTTATCCGAAATAATCAATTCAATGTCTGCAAATGTCTGGCCGAGCAAACATTCGACCGCCTCGGCAAGATAATTCTCGCCGTTGTAGACGGGCAGACCGATCGAAACGCGCGGTGAGGTCATGCTGTTGCTCGTCAGGCGGCCGTGAGGGGAATGGCGGCGTAGGTTTCCAGATACTTTTCGCGAATCCATTCATAGGTCCGCCGCATGCCAACCGCCAGCGAAGTGCCTGGCTCCCAGCCCAGATAGCCGCGGATCTTGGTGTTGTCGCTATTGCGGCCGTTTACCCCCTTGGGTGCTGACAAATTATAGCTGCGCCGCAGCTCGATGCCGGCAATCCGCTCGACGATGTCCACGAGTTGGTTGATCGTAACCAGCTCGCTCGAACCGAGGTTGATCGGCTCCGCGATGTCACTGTGCATGATCTGGTGGATGCCGTGGATGCAGTCGTCGATGTACATGAAGCTGCGCGTCTGGTGGCCGTCGCCCCAGATTTCGATCTCATGCTCGCCGCTGAATTGGGCGTGCAATACTTTGCGACAGACCGCGGCGGGCGCCTTTTCGCGTCCGCCCTCCCACGTGCCGTGCGGGCCGTAGACGTTGTGAAACCTGGCCACGCGCGTGGCCAGCCCGAAGTCTTCGGAAAAATGCCGGCACATGCGCTCGGAAAAAAGCTTTTCCCAGCCGTAGCCGTCTTCGGCCATGGCCGGATAGGCGTCTTCTTCTTTCAGCGGCACGACGTCGGCCGAGCGCTGTTTGTCGGCGTTATAGACGCAGGCCGAGCTGGCATAAAAATATCGCTCGACGCCGCTCGCTTGCGAGGCCATCAATAGGTGCGTGTTGATCAGCACCGACACCATGCAGAGGGCCTTGTTGTTTTCAATGAAGCCCATGCCGCCCATATCGGCTGCCAGGTTATAAACGTGCCAGGCCCCGCGGCAAGCGTCAAAGCACGCCTGCTTCTCCTTGAGATCGGCCACCACGTTTTCCACCTGCGGAAAGACCTGGTACCACTCGTCGAGCGGCTTGATATCGATCGCGCGAATGCGGGGATAGCCGTTTCGCAACAAGTCGTTCACCAGGTGCCCGCCGATAAAGCCGCCGCCACCCGCGACGACGATCAGGTCATTCGTTTTCATAGCGATCTCAGGTTCCTTACTCTTTCAACCAGTTAGACAGTAGACGATGAGACGGAAGATGGGAGGGATGTGCGTTTCTCCCGTTCACCGTAGTTGTTGCCTTGCTCCACGTTGCCGCCGCACCATTTGCGAATCAGCGGGCCGAGGAGCTTGCACACGAAAACACTATTGGTGGTCAGGTAACGCCGCGCGAGGCGCCTCGGCTCGCACCAAAGCCGGAACAACCACTCCAGGCCGCGGCGCTGCATCCAGGCCGGCGCCATCGGCTTGACGCCGGCATGAAAATCGAAGGCAGCGCCCAAGCAGACTTGCACCGCGTGCAGGCGCTCGCGATGTTCGTAGGCGAAGTGATCCTGTTTGGGACACCCCAACCCGATGAAGACAATGCCGGCGCCGCTCGCCTCGATGTCCTTAACGACGGTCGCGTCTTCGTCCGCGGTGAGCGGTCGAAACGGCGGCGCTCGTGAGCCGGCGACCGTCAAACCGGGACACGCTTCGGTTAATCGCCGTTCGAGCAACGCCAACACGTCGGGCGTGCCGCCATAGAGATAAATGCTGACTCCACGCCGCGCTGCTTCCCGGCAAAGCCGTATCATCAACTCGGGCCCGTAGACGCGGTCTTTCAATTCGGCGCCGTACAGCCAGTTGAGCGCCCAGCGCACCGGCTGGCCGTCGGGTGTCACCAGCTCGAAGGAAGCGACTCGCTCGCGCAAGACGTGGTCGGCACCGGCGGTCACCACCGCGTGCACCGCCTGGCAAGCCACGACTGCGGCCAAGCGTTCTTCGGCCGCCGACAGGATCAACTCGACGGCTTCCGCGTAGGTCGTCGGGCTGATGCCCACGCCGAATAAATCGAGCTTCTTGGGCCAAGGCAGGGCCGCACTGCCAACCGATGGCTGCTTGTCTGCGGGCTTCGTAGGCAAAAGTTCGAAAGAAACGCTCATGAAAAACTCAACCGTGGTGGTAGATGCTCGACAGGGCCTCAAGCACGCGATCGACGGCATATTCCGGCGTGAGGTGATCGACCGACGCACGCGCCGCGGCACGCATCGACGCCAACTGATCTGCAGTAGCCGAGAGCGCACGGTGGATGGCGTCGAGGGTGTCGGCCGGCGAGTCCGGCCTGAAGAGCCAACCGTTGACGCCCTCGCGACACAGCTCTTCGACCGCCTGGCTGTAGACGCTCCCTAAAACAGGCAGCCCGGCCGCCATCGCTTCATTGGCAACAAGGCCCCATTCATCGGCCAATGTCGGAAACGCAAACAGGTCAGCGACAGCATATATCTCTGGCAGCTCCGAGTAATCTCGTTCACCCAAAAAATGAACTAGAAGGTTCGGCGGTGTCGGCAATGATTCTAGCTGCGCCCGCAACGGTCCCGAGCCAACTACGTCGAATTCGATTCGCCGATGCGGATTTCGCGCGCACCACACGGCCAGGGACTCGATGAACGGCGCCAGTCCTTTTCGCTCAATAAGCTGTCCCACGTACAGCAGTCGATGCACCGGCGCCGCCGGCCGCGACAGGGGAAGATGGTCGAATAGTCCGGCGAGGGCAGTATATGGCGCCTTGAACGTCCGCCGCCGGTCGAAGCCGAACCGCTCCACGTAGCGCGCCCCGCTTTCGCCATTCACCACCACGGCATCGGCGCGGGCCAGCAGCCAACGGCGCAAGGCACGCCGCAACCTGCCTCGACCTTCTTCTGTGCGCTCAGAAATCGTGAGCCACAGCACGAACGGCGTGTGTTTGAAATAACGAGCATAGACGGCGCTGCCCAGCGAACGAATTCCCATCTCGGCAGACAGGATAATGTCGGGCTGCAAGGTGCGAAGTTGCGCCAGCGTGTCGATCGGCATGTGAACGTGTAGCCGATCGCTGAAACCAGCCGCATGCCGGGCATCGCGGCGGAACGAAAGCGTTCGTTGCAATCGCACGTCGAGCGCGCCCCAATGCGCCGGCCAGTTTCGATTCGGTTCCATCGGCGTGGAAAGCAAGATCGTCAATTTCTCGACGCGCCTGGCAAGCTGGCAGTACACCGGCAGCCGGTAGGGCGGAATGAAATTCGTCAACAGGACGACGTGGGCCGGCAGCCTCTCGACCATAGCATCGCGGCAGGGAGTGAGCGCCGTTGCGACCAGCGACATCAGGCCACCCCCGGCGAATTCTGGAGGTTGGATTCTGGATTATAGAGTGATCGAGTCCGCACGTTTCTCGAGAGTCCAATATCGTCCCGAGGCCAAGCCAGCGCCAACATCCAGGACAACGTAAACACTTCGGGCAAGGGACTAAACAAGGGTACCTCAAAAAGTCCCATCACCGCGACCAATGCGAAAACTACGTCGGGAAAGGTGCTGGGCCGGACCCAGAACCGCCGCGCCAAGGCGACGAACATGGCTGCTTCAATCGTTACGCCAACCAGACCGATTTCGATCGCGGTATCGAGAAACTGGTTGTGCGGATGCGTTGCAGGAAAGTCGGCGGATCCAATGAACAGGAATCGTGAACAACCATAACCATGCCCGTAAAACGGCGATTCGCTGATGAACTTCCACGCCATCTGCCAGAGGTCGGTGCGGCCGGTGAGGGTTGTCAGTTCGCGAAGGCCGTTCTCTCGCGCGAAAACGCTCGAAAGACGCGACCAGTCGACGCCGACCGCCTCGCCCAAAAACACCATGGTTGAAAGCGCCGCCATCGCCAGGGTGAGCAAACCGGCATTGCGACGCACCGCCAGCAAGGCCCCACCGACCAAAAGCATCAAGCAAGAGGTCCGGCTACCCGTGCATAGTAGCGTGATGCCGAAGAAAGCAGCCGTAGGAACGACCGAGTTTAAGCTCCATTGCCACGTTCTGCGGCCCACGAATAACAATCCAAGCGCTAGGGCGCAATGCGCGCCCAATCCGTTGGGATGTGTCACGCCGCCAAGCCGCCACCCAATCTGCTGTTGGCCGGGGGCGAGATAGTCGGGTTGACCCAATTCGGGATAGGTGAATTGCGCAATCCAGCACACGATGGCAAAGACGAGCATCGTCGCCAGCAGCGCTTTGACGATCGACTCGCCCGGCACGCGGGCCACGAGGGCCGCCGCGAACAGCATTGACGAAACGAGCGCCAGCCACGCCGCCGCGGCATACGTGGGCGATTCGGCGATGGGCAGGGTTACCGCCGCCCAACTGGCAAAGAGTATCAGCCAGGCCATCGGAAAGCGCACAAGTACACGCAGCGCTTGCGGCAGGTTCAAAATGGCGTAACCGCCGCACAAGCCGCACAGACCCAGTCGCAACGCGGTTTGCCAGTCGCGGCTGACCTCATCGGGATCGGCGACCCGGAAAGTGGCATCATTGAACAGGATCAACGCTGACATCAGCGCCAGCCCTACCTGATTGCCCAGTGAGCTACAGACTTGTGTCCGCGCCAGCGAACGTGTCAATGCTACGCTACTCATTCGACGAGCCCTCCAGGAGCCGCCTGGGATCCGATTGGCTGCTCCTCCACGGGCGTCACGCGCTGGCGCGACCAACGGTCTGAAACGGACATGAAGGCAAACCAGCGAGCGAGGCAGCCGATGATGTTTCCCATCAGCAAACTGGCAGCGGCGCCCCAGGTTCCTTGCGATGGAACGAGCCAGGCGGCGAGCGACAATGTCACGACCAATGCCAACATGTTTGCCAGGAAGATCGCGCGCGGCCGGCCCATTGCTCGCAGGCCGTGCTCGGCGCCCAGCCCCAACGCGGCAAAGGAAGCAGACAATGCCAACAAGGTGACGACCCCGGCTTGACCCCCAAAGCGCTCGCCGTAGACCAGGGTCATCAGCCAATCCCCGGCGAAGGCGACCAGCAAGCAAAACGCCCCCAAGACGGCGCCCATCCAAGCGGAGATGCGCAAGGCCAACCGCCAGACTCCGTCGGCCCCTGACTGGGCATACGTGTGCGCGGTCGCAGGCATCAGAAAGTTTCCCAAGCCGATAATGATCGGATTGGCAAACGCGACAATGGTCGCTACGGCCGCAAAATCGCCCGTCGCCGAGACGCCCTGCACCAGGGCCAATAGCCAGTGCAGGGTGTACGTCTGCGAAATAGCCGCCAGGTGGCCGGCCAGCAACCAGCCTCCCAGCGACCCATTCCGCCGCCAATCGAGGCGAAACTCAGCGGGGCGCAAAGCAAACGCTGCTCGCGAACGCAGCAGCCAAATCAACGCAATCAATCCGCAACTGGCGCCCCACAGGGCGACGGCTGCCAGGGCCGTTAGCCGGCCGCAAGAAGCAAGGCCACCCAGCGCCACCAACAGCAACACCGCCACGGTCGCGTCGATGACAATTGCCGCACCGACATTCAGGTGAGCAAACGAAAATCTGCGGGCAAAATCTCGCAGCAGAATTGCCGGCGCCGCCGCGAGCAGCACCGCCAAGACCGGGGCCAGATGCGGAATGCTGCCAGTGACGGCCAGGGTTGGGACGGCGACCGCCAGGCAGACCACGAAAAGCACGCTGACCAGTGCGCTCTGCGCCAAAGCGCTGCCGGCCGATTCACGCCGGCGTTCGTCGCCGAGTTGAGGAGCGAAAACGGTGTAGGGAATCAGCACGAGCGATTCTTGCACGCCGGCGGCCAGCACCAGCAGCGTGGCAGCCAGCGAATAGAGTCCCAGTTGCTCTGCGCCCGCTGCCCGGCCTAGGAGAACGGCCATGGCAAAGCTAGCGCCGCTGACCAACGCCTGATCGAGCATGGCCGCCAGCGGCCGACGAAGCGCCGCCGACGGCTTTGCCGCAACCAACACACGCTGCCATCGCGACGTTCGGGCGGCCGCCACTGGCCAGGTGATGGTATCGTTGGACATGCCGGACCTTTTAGTAAGCGCCTCGTCCCCGCACGACGGCCACGAGGGTGGCTATCAGCAGGCGAAGATCGTGACCTGGCGAGACGGAGTCGACGTATTCAAGGTCCATTCGCATCCATTCATCGAACGTCACCCGCGAGCGGCCGCGCACCTGCCAGGTGCACGTCAGGCCGGGTGTGACGTCAAGTCGCCGCCGTTGCCAACGCAGACAAGCGTCGGACTCGTCGCAGGGCAACGGCCGCGGACCGACCAGCGACATCTCTCCCCGGATGACGTTGATAAGCTGCGGCAGCTCATCCAGGCTGGTCTTTCGCAACCAGCGCCCCAGGCGCGTGACGCGCGGATCGGCTTTGATTTTGAAGGCCGGCCCGTCTTGCTCGTTCCAACGGAGCAAGTCGACCTTGCGGGCCTCGGCGTCGGCCGCCATCGAGCGGAATTTGTACATCACGAACGGTGTGCCCCCTCGCCCCGTCCGTCGCTGTCGGAAGAGCACCGGCCCCGGCGA
This sequence comes from Pirellulales bacterium, assembly GCA_035694685.1. Classification (GTDB taxonomy): domain Bacteria; phylum Planctomycetota; class Planctomycetia; order Pirellulales; family JAICIG01; genus DASSFG01. Next base: position 6,851 of record DASSFG010000058.1, on the reverse strand, counting down.
TTCGAGCTTGATGGCGATCGCGATCAGTAACAGCAACGGCGCCAGCAGCACCAGTCCGACCGCGGTCCCCACCAAGTCAAGCAGGCGCTTCCAACCCTGCAGCGGACGAATAAAGACGCCCGCCAGGTGGCGGACTCTCGGCCGCCCGTCGTGCGCGTTGCCGGGCGGGCCGCCTGGCCCCTCGTCGGGCAGGTGATCGGTGGGATAGGCAAAAACCTCGCACAGCGGCGGCGACGCGCTGAGCGGAAAAGCAAGGCAAACTTCGTCGGCCAGTTGGCTCGCGGCCCCGGTCAACGCATCGGGCAGGAGAACGGCAATTCGCCGTTCATCGAACCAGCCGGCCTCGTCGCTCGGGCAAAGCTTCTGGCGCAAGACACGCGCGATGCGGGCGTTGGTCTTGTTCGCGCTGCGTCGCTCGCGAGGAGTAAATAGCACCAGAGCTAACGTGCGCCCAGTTAGATCGGCGCGAGCGCGCTCGCGCCTCAGCGAGTGGTGAAACCACTGCACCGGCTCCAATCCAAATTTGCCCGACACCGGCGCCTGAAGGGCTGCGTGGTGTCGTCTGGCGAGCATCCTGGTAGGTGTCATCTCTACGGTCTCGAATTAACGTCTTACCCCGCGGTGGCGCACTGCGCGCACCGCCACACAGTTGTTTACGGAGTATCTCGGCCACGTCGCGGTCCCGGCCGCGACGCGGTGGCGCTCAATCAGCACCGGGCTTATCCCTAGCCGGGTCGGCGTCGATCATGCAGAGCGCACCGCCTGCTGAGGCTGATGAAGACATTCTGCGATCAGAGCCAGTCCGACGCTGCCACAAGACCCAACCAGGAGCCCTATGACCAATGTCAACAGCCGTTGCGGGCGTGCCGGTTTCACCTCGTAGGTGGCCGGCTGTACGATGCTGATGTTCGATATTCGCTCCGTCTGTAGTGCTTCGTCGATGCGAGCTTGTTCTAAATTTTCGGAGTACCTGCGGTAGCTGGCGTCGTGCAGCTCTACCTCGCGAGACAGTTGCGTAACCTGATGTTCGTCACGCGTCAAACTGTTCAGCCGCGTGCGAGTGTCGGCAAGCTGTTGGCGGAGCTTTTCCGCTTTCGCTCGATGCGAAGCCAACAGCGGCTCGCGCTCGAGAAGGCTGAGCTCGGCCTCTTCGCTGGTGCGACTGCGGCCGGTCGTGACCTGCGCCAACGAGCGGTCACCGCCGGCCAACACCTGCTGCGAGCGCTCGATCTGCTCGCGCACCAACAACACTTGCGGATGCGCCTCGGTGAACTTGGCCAACAATTCCTGCTCTTTCAGCTCCAAGCTGTAAAGCTGGGCCCGCATCGTATCGGCGGCCTCCGTCGGAAGGCCGGTAGTGCGCGAGGTCACTTCGGTATCGGGATAGCTACTGCGTTTTTGCTCGACAAGGCGAATTTCGGCCTCGGCTGCCGCGGCGTTGGCCTCGGCCGCCATCAACTCGTCTTCCAGACGGCCAATTTGGGCAACGAGCAACTTTCGCTGGTCTTCGGGAGAGGCCATGCCGGTTTCGTTCTTCAACTCGACCAGGCCGCTCTCTTTCCGGTTCAGCTCTTCACGCAAGCGAGCGGTTTGCTGCTCGAAAAAATCTCGCGCCTTGGGCGTGCGGTTCCATTCAATGTGCTGATCTACGTAAAGTTCAACCAGCTTGGCAACCACCGCCTGTGACAGCTCGGGCGAGGGGCTCAAGCAGGAGACTTCCACGACGTCGCTCTTGCGCGCCGTCTCGGCACGGACTGATTTCAGCAACTCCAGCACGGCCCGCTCGCGAGGCGGCAGACCTTCGCTCAACTTCAAATCGTTCAGCCAAGAAGCGGCACCGGCCTTGACCACCGGCTGCGACGGAACGTCTTTCTTGCTGTAGATTCCAGCCGCCTGCCCATCGAGGATGGCCCCAGCACCTAGCTCATCGACCACTTGCTCCGCCAAGGCCCGGCTTTTCAGGATGGCCGCGACCGAGTTCAACTCGTTTTCACGGCTGACGGGCATCGCTACGGCGGCGGTCTGCCCTAAGGTGGCGGCGGAATCGAGAACCACGTTCTCGCGCCCCAGCCGTACCAGAAGCTTGGCCTCTGACCGATAGCTCTTCGGCGCGAAAAGGATCACCATCGCACTGGCAAACAGCGAGGTCACCATAAAGGCAGCCATCTTGCGCCGATGCCGGGTGCAAATTCCGAACAGGTCTCGAAGGTTCGTGTCCATTAGACTTTGCCGGTTGGCGAAAATAAGCAATCAAGCGAGTATTTTAAGATTCTAGTCATCCTTGCAAATTACGCAACAAACGGCGCCCGCCGGAAATAGGAAATCTCGGCCTACGCATTTTCTGGTCCGACTGCCCTTCCCATTGACCCACTTGGAAGCAAACGACCTGCCGAGGAGCGCATTCAAGCTCACCGCACGTCACCTTACTTCCATCTAAGACCGGACTTAAAGCCTCCCAAGGTTTTTTTGCTGTAAACTTGGCGTGTGGCAAGAAAGCAACACGTCGAGTGCTTTTTCCGACACCAGCCTGTCCCGTATTCCCCCTGATGGCGTCCGCGGCACTCGGCAGCTAGTCGCGAGCGGACTGTCAGTCGGGCACGCTCGTTCATCCGCCGTGTCGGTGGATCCGAGCATCGACCTCAGCGGTGAAACAGTGAGGCACACGATGAAAAGGTCAAGAACTGTCCCTACCGTACAGGGGCTCGTTCTTGGTCAGAACGGGTGGGACGGATCGCGAAATTCTACGGTCAGCTCCGCGCCTCCAGCGGTGACACCATCCGGCTCAGCCGCTAATAATCCAGACTGGCAAATTGCCGCGTGGCGCCTGTGAGTAGCAGGAGCAGGAACACGAGGGAAGCCGCCAGCGACAGCCCAGGATGAAAATCGCCGTGGTCTTTGACGCTCTGGAAGGCGCCGTTTTGGCTGAATGAGTCGGCCGCACCAAGGGCGTCGTAAAGCACGATTCCCAGATCGGCCGGCTTGGGAAGTGTCCAGTAGGCGGCTTCGACCAGGGCGACCGTCCGTTCGGCGAAGCGTTCCTGATCTGCCTGGTAGCTTTCGGCGACGATTGCATGGCGGCCAAAATTCATCCCCCAACACAACAGCCAGAACATGATTGAGCCGTACACGCACAGCACGGTGCTGCGGCTAATCACCGCCAGCAGCATCGAAAAGCCGAAGAAGATGGCGAAGTGCGCCACCAGCAGAGGTACGCTCCAGAGATACGCGGCATCCCAGATGCCCGTCTTTACTCCCAAAGCCAGCCAGGTGCCCACCACGAAGAACGTGGCGTGGCAAAGCACGAAGGCCAAGACGCCCGCGAACTTGCCCCCAAGCAATAGCCGCCGCGATACCGGCTTGGCCAAGAGCACGGCGAGATTGCGGCCGTCGAGGAAACCGGGCAAAAAGCCGGCGGTCCAGACGATTGCCAACATTAAGCCGCAGGCATCGGCCACGCCGCACGCCAACACCAGTTGCAGGAAGTGAACGGCGCCACACGCGTCGCGGGCCACCGGCAATTCGATGGCGCCGAAGCCGAGCGTCATACTGCCTTCGGCGATCGTTACTCCCGACCTCGCGGCCCGTTCTCGATCACGAGCATCGAGATCGTGCCGCGGCAAAAAATCAGCCGCCTCGCCGGGATTCGCCAGCGTCGGCGGTGCGTGAATGCCCACACTCAAGCAGACGGCGATGCACACCAGGCTCACGGCCACCAGCACCCAAAAGATGCCATGGGCCAGCGATTGACGGAACGTATCATGCGTCAGCCAGCCAAGCACCCGTATTCGTTCGACGAAAGTCATACGCAGGCCAGCTCCTCTTGGCAGTGATAGAGTGGCTCCAGGGCGCGCTCGAAGGAGTTGCCGCCGCGGGCCGAAAGTTCGGCCGTTAAGCCAAAGAATACCAGTCGCCCATGTCGCACGACCGCCACGCGGTCGCAGATGTTTTCCACGTCGCCCAACGCATGCGAGACCAAGAGCGCGCTGCGTCCCAGCCACCGCTGTTTCGCCAGCGCCTCGAAAACCATCCGCCGTGCCAACAGGTCCATGCCTTCCGTCGGCTCGTCGAAGACCAGCAGCTCAGGCTCGTTAAGCTGAGCTTGAGCTAGCGCCAAGCGCTGTAGCATACCCTTGCTGTAGCGGGCAATCGGCTCATCGACGCGGTCGGCCAGCCCGACTTGCTCTAGCAGGGTCGCCGCTCGCTGCCGGACTGTCCTGGTCGGCAATCCCGACAAGGCGCCGTAATAGTCCAATAGACCGCGCGCGGAGAGATACCGCGGCAGCGCCTGGCATTCGTGGATGTAGCCGATTCGCGCCAGCGTGCTGCGGTCGTGCCAGGGGCGGCCTAGTCGCGTGATGCGGCCGGAGGTCGGCCGGCAAAGCGTGAGCAACAGCTTCACCAGGGTGCTCTTGCCCGCCCTATTTGGGCCGACGATACCCGTAATCTCCCCGGCCGGTACGCGCAGCGTGAGCTCGTCGACGGCGACAACCGCTCGCCTCAGCAAGCCGCCGGAATAACGTTTTGTAACTTGCACGAATTGTGCGACCGCGTCTTGCATGGGCTCATTTGTCCTTTGCCACGGCCCCACTTTAACTCTGTAGGTCAGGCTTTCCAGCCTGACGCGGGTCAGGCTGGAAAGCCTGAGCTACCTTCACTGAATCAGGGAGACTGGCACCGTGCTCTCAAGGATGTTGGTAAACGCCTGCTGCAGGTTGTTAACGATTGTGCTCTGGTCGCCGTAGACAATTTTGTAGCTTGGCATGCCGTCAGTCACGTTGCCGATGGTTTGCATCTGGTTCAGGGTGGCTGTATTCGCCGCCGCCTCACTGCTGCCCGGCATGAACATCGGGCCGAAGCCGATGCAGTGAATGAGCACCTGTCGCGAGCCGCTGGCATAGCCTGGTGGGCTGGCGCTGTCGGCCGCCACCAGTTGCCGGCAAAGGGTGTAAATTTGGGAGGTCACCGCCGAATCGTTGTCGTTGTAACCGTTGACGCTCGTCGGATACTCGCTGCCGCCAGCATTGCTCGAGTTGTATCGGACGTTGTAATAAGACTGGTAAGAACCGCCGTTGACAAGGTTGGCGCTGGCCGTGGTATTTGGAGCGCCGTCGGTCTCGAAGATCACGATTTTCTGGGCGCCTTTGCGGCCGTTGCCGCCTGCGATGCCTGCCGGCGTAGCATAGGTCGAGCAGGCCGACGCCGCGCTAAACTGGTTATAAGCCAGCATCAGGGGCATGGCGTAGCAAGTGCCGCCGAAGGCCCGCGGTACTTCCAGGTTATTGGTGTCGTAGGGCGTTACGGTGGCGTTCGAGTTGCCGACCGTCGAAGGCGGATACCAGAGCGACTCGATCATGTTCGTGTAATTCTGACCCATGCCGACACGGGAAGCGTTGAACCGGTTGCCCGAGGCGTCATTGGCGGAGGTTTTCGGCACGCTGAACATGATCAGCGAAACACAGTCGTTAGGGTGATTGTTCTGGATGTCGCTAAGCGCCGCCTGAATCCCCAGTTTGCAGGCATACATCGGCGACTCGTGGCACGTGCCGGGCCACCACATGTATCGCGAGCCCGCCGGGCTGACCATGTACGACAGGTCGTAGTTATCGAGGAAATCGACCATTGTCACCGGGCCGAACCAGAAGTTGAGCAGTGGACGCTGTGGGTTATCGTTGTAAAACATGTAGGGTGTCTTGGCGCCGCCGGTAAGCTTCGATTTGGGCGTAATCAGGATGGTGCCCCAGGCGTTATCGCCGCCGTAACCGCTGCCCGTCCAGCCGTTGTTGATGAGCTGATAACTACCGGCGCCGGTAGCCATCACTCCCAGCACGTAGTCGATGTAGTCTTTCCAAAACCGCTGGTTCAGATCACTCGGCGGCCAGTTCGCGGTGTCAATGGTGTCCGGGATCGACGTGTAGTACACGATGCGACCGGAGCGCATGGTGGAGGGGAACGGATTGGGTCCAACGTTTTTGATGAAATTCAGGATCGCGTCGTAGTTGATGTCATAGGTGGTGCTGCCGGGGACCAACCAGTTGCCGCTCGCATCCCAAAGCTTCGAGTTGTCATTCATGGCCGTCACCTTACCGGGATAGGTAAAGTACAGCTTTCGCCAATCGTGTTTGGGGTCGGGCGGCCAGATGAAGAACGTCTTGCCGTAGTAGCCCGGCCCCACGGTGTAACCGTTGAACGCCGGCGCCATGCCGTAAGCAGTATAGCCCTGGGTCTCGAACGTCGTGTCGTAGGTGTTCGTCTTGATCGTGCCGGAGCTCAGGTTCAGCACGTTGGCGACGGTTTGAGCGTAGCTCAGCCCGGTGTTTTTGTTTGATTTAAGAAAGTTATCGCCGCCCGGCACGGTGGCGTAGCTCGCGGACGCTGCCGTGAAGGCGGGCGTGCCGTTGGCGTCCTGATAAAAATCGGCGCAAATCGGCGGGCGACCATCGCTGGTGGTGGTGGTGATATTGGCGGGGCTATACGGCAGCGTAAACGAGGTCGCGTACATGGCCGAGCCGAGCGAGGAATAGTGCCCGAAGGCGGGCACGAGCGTGTCCGGATTATTGCTTTGGTAACCGCCCCCCAGGTTGCCGCCCAGGTAGCTGGCAAAGCGCATCGAACCGGAGAAATCGAGGATGATCGCAATGTCGCGGGGCCGGTGCACCGCGGTGGCCTTCGTCTGTAACGTGGGAATGCCAACGCCCAGGACCTTCGAGAAGGGCAAAGTGCTGCTCACGTTTACCGTGGTGGTGGCCTGGACCAGGCTCCAGTTATCGGTGGCAGGTCCCGGAAACTGGCCCTCGAACTGTTGAGAACTGGCGTTGTACGTATATCGCCCGATATTGAGGGCCACCTGCGAC
>DASSFG010000057.1:0-2150 GCA_035694685.1 Pirellulales bacterium | reverse complement strand
GGTCCGCCTCTGCGTTGCGGACCAAGTGGGGCATTCCGCTCGGAACGTGAATGGCATCGTGTGGCCGGAGCAAATAACGCCGCTCTTCGATGCACACGAAGGCGCTGCCTGACAGCGCCACAATCACCTCGCTGCACGGATGCGTATGATAAGGCAGCTCCGCTTCCGGTTGTAAGGTCGCCAGCGCCGTTGAGAGGCCTTGAGCACCCAATGCTCCGGTCGCCAACATGCGCACTTGTACCCCTGGCGCCAGCTCCACGGGCGGCGAGCCGCCAACTCGCGTGATCACCTCGGTTCGATGCATCGCAAGCTCCGGTCAAACGAGAAACGCGAGACTTCTTAACGCCTCATTTGCCGATTGCATACAGCCATTCTTGACGCACGTCGCCGTCGCGCTGGGCGACGCGCAGATAAACGCGGCTGCCGCAAACGGCCGGCGTGGCGTAGACGTCTTCGCCCAAATGGTTCTGCGCGAGCAGCTCGAATTTGTTTGGGCTGGCCCGAAAAATAAACGTGTCGCCCTCCTGGTTGGCGGCCAAAATGCGATCGCCGATGAGCACTAGCGACGTGTTAAACGTGCCGCCCAGCCGCGACTTCCAAACCTCATTGCCGGTGGCGGCCTGCCAGCAGATCGCCACTCCTGCGTCGGTCACTGTGTACAAGTAGCCGTCGTAAACCAGCATCGAAGGCACATAGGTTTGCACGGTGTTTTGCCAGGCGACTTTTCCCGAACCGTCGCCCCGGACGGCCAGCGTGAGCTTATCGGGATATCCGCCGCTGGCGAAGACCAATTCGCCGTCGGTCACGATCGAACCTACACACTCAGTTGTCGATCCGGCGATCTCCCAGAGCTGCTCGCCGGAGAGCGGATTGAAGCTGGAGATGTGGTCGCAGCCGGCCACCAGCAACTGGTCGCGGCCTGCCACGCTTAGCACGACCGGCGACGTGTAGTTGGGCAAGTGCGGCCGCGACTGTTGCCAAACGATCGTGCCATCGCGGCGGTCGAGCGCGGCCACGACCCCGCCCGCCTTGTTGTCGGTGGAGACCAACACCAACGACTCGTAGACGGCCGGCGATGATCCAAACCCCTGATGAACGACGAAGTCGCTGACCTTGGTCTGCCAAAGCTGCTTGCCCTTGAGATCGAGTGCGGTGGTGTAGATCGCCCCATCGTGCAGAAAGTTGACGAATATGCGCTCGCCGTCGCTGGCGACGGTGGCCGAGGCCTGCGAGCTTTTCTGATGGCCTTTCCGCTCCAGGCCGCCCGTGTGGACGTCGGCCTGCCAAAGTTGCCGGCCGTGGACGCGGTCATAGCACAGCACGGACTGAATCTCGCGCTGCTCGTCGGCCGTGGCGAGAAAGATGCGATTGCCGACGACGGTGGGCGACGCATGGCCCCGGCCCGGCACCTTGGCCTTCCAGAGTACGTTCTCTGTCTCGCTCCAGTGGAGCGGCATGTTTTGCTGGTCCGCCGCGATTCCGCTGCGTTGGGGACCGCGCCACCAAGGCCAGTCGCTGGCCGAGACCTGCGCCGTGGGGCGCGCCTTTGAACCTCCAGCAGCCTGGGCCTGCGACACCGGCAGGCCACTAGATATGACGAAGCAAGCAAGTAATAAAATCATTCGCAAGCACATCACCGCATCGTCCGAGTGCAAAAGCAACTTCAAGCAAGCGGACAGTCTAACGATTTACTCGAAGCGGTGCAAAGACGCACGCCGGCTATCCGTCATTGCGTTGGCCTGCTCGGCTCAGGCGGGTTTACCTTTGCTAGCGCCGGTAGCGTTACGGTATCGCGATTTTGCCGTTGCCATTCGATCAATTTACCGCGTAGCTCGGCGAGGTCGGTTTGCCGCTCGGGCTTCATCGAAAGGTCGTCGAGCTCGGCTGGATCGTCGCGGAGGTCAAACAATTGCCAGCGGCCGATCTTGGGATAGGCGATCAACTTCCAACGATCGGTGCGGATCATCCGCTGCACGTCACGAAAATAGCCGACAGTGAAAGGATAGACTTCGGTTGCCTCTCCTCGAAGCAGCGGCGCCAGGCTGCGACCGTCCACCCCTGGCGCCACCGGCACGCTTGTCAATTCGCCGATCGTTGGGTAAAGGTCCCGCAGATAGCATTGACCCGTGATCCTCCGTCCGCTTGGCACA
>DASSFG010000056.1:0-27223 GCA_035694685.1 Pirellulales bacterium | reverse complement strand
GAGACTCCCGCCTGGCAATTTCGTATTCTGCTGCCAAGCGATGCCAAGGCATTCGCCCAAATCGGCATGAACTGGGGTTGGAACGCCCACTTTCCTGTCACCGAAATGGCGCCGGCCACGGCGCTCGACGGCGAGCGCGTTTACCTGAATTATCTCGGCTACCTGTTGGCAATCGATCTAAAGACCGGCAAACTGCAATGGCGTTCGGCACGCCTTGACCTGGGACAGAAGGTGCAGCAAAACCAGTATCACTATCCCGAACAATACAACATTGTAGTCGCGGGCGACACCTTGTGGTGCGTGACGCGCGACGTCGCCCACCTTGGGCAGCACGGGCAGCCGTTTCGCATCGGCCGCTGGGAGTCGGCCACCGGCAAGCCCGGCTGGAACTCGCAGAACATCGGTGACTTGCAGCAGTGGAATGTGATGGGTGTGCCGCTGCCGGCGGGCGACCGTGTGTACGTCACGGCGGCCAAGAACGGCCAAGGCGCCGAGCTGCACGCACTGGCCTTGCAAGCGTCGGATGGAAAGCTCCTCTGGTCGACGCAGCTCGGCACGCACCAGGCCGATCCGACGCAGATGTGGAACCGCCGCAGCCCGCAACCCTCGCTGCTCTTGAGCGGCGGCAAACTGTACATCGACAGCCATGCGGGCGCGCTCGTCGTGCTCGACGCCGGTGGCGGAGCGATCGATTGGGCCTTCGCTTATGATTCGTCGATGCCCGACAACAACAACTGGTATAACCAACCCGCCGGCTTCACCACGGCGGGGCCGCCGCTGCTCGTGGGCAACACGCTGTATCTGAAAGGCATGCGGTCCGACCGGCTCTATGCGCTCGACGTGGCCGCCCCCAAGTTACTTTGGAAGCGGCCGGTGAGCGAGTCGACGATGCTGGTGGGTATCGACGGCGACACGCTTTATTTCAGCGGCGACGAGGTGCTGGCGCTCAGCCTCACCGACCAGAAGCTGAAGTGGGCCAGCCGTTTGCCGAGCGGCACTGGCTGGCTCAAGCCGCTCTTGACGGCCGACCGTTTTTATCAGTTCACGTCGCGCGGCATCTTCGAGCTCGATAAGCGTAACGGCGACACGGTGCGCCTGTTTCGCGGCAGCGATCTCGACTCGCTCGGCGGCATGTTGTTCACGGCGGCCGATCGGCTGCTGAGCGTCTCGAACCTGGCGGTGACGGCGTATTCATTAGGTGATGCGAAAACGCGGCCCGAAGCGGACAAATCGGCAGCCGCTACTGTCGGGAAATGAGGGCCACGATGACCGGAAAAGGCAGAAGGCAGAAGGCAGAAGGCAGAAATTCGAGAACAGAATTGGCCTCGCTGCCTACGGCTTTCCGCCTTCTGCCTTTTGCCTTCTGCCTTTATTTCGCCTTCTGCGTTCTGCCTTTGTTTGCCGCTGCCGACGACGAACCGGGCATCACGGTCACGGGCGCCGGCGAGGCGCGGGCCAGGCCCGACTGCCTGGAATTCGACGTGCAGGCGGCGGGAGCGGCGGAACTTTCAGGTGACGCGATCGTCAAATTCCATGAACGCTTGCGCCGTGTGACCGACGCCTTCCAAAAGCTCGGCATCAGCCAATTGCGGCTCGAAGAGCGAGATTTGTCGATCAGCGACGTTGCCAACGAGCAAAACCCACGCCCGCATGTTACCATAGCCAGGGCTTTGCGCATCGTCATCACCGACATCCACAAGCTTCCCGAAGACGATTTGCTCTCCTTGGTCGGCAAAGTGATGGACACTGCAAAAGATATGTCGGCCGGCAGCGAACAAGCTCAACAGGGGGCGGTCGCCGTGCGTTTTGCCTTGGGCGACCCAAAGGCCGTCCGCGCCGAAGCGTGTAAGCGGGCCTTCGCCGACGCGCGCGAGGAGGGTCAGCGGCTGGCGCAGCTCGCCGGCGGCAGGTTGGGCCGGGCGCTGAGCGTGCAAGACGTGTCGTCAACGACCACCAACACGACGGTGCAAGAAACCATCTACGCGATTTACGGCGCTCAGTTGCCGCAGCCCGAGGAGCCCGGCCGCATTGTTTCCAACAGCTTGAAAGACATACCTGTGCGGGTAAGCTTGCGCGTGCGGTTTGAACTCCTCGAATCGCCGGATCAGGCCTCAAAGACGGTGGTGGAAAAATGAGCTTTGTTACGATTCCCTTCTTCCGACTTGGCAAGGTCGCTTGCGATTTCAAATGGCCCGCGCTCTTGCTCGCAGCCAGCCTGGCGCTGCTCACGGCCACGTCGCCAAGCGCCGCACAAATGGTCATGACGACCGACGGCGGCCATACACCTGGCATCTCCGTCTATGGCACCGGCGAAACGGTAGCTAAGCCCGACGTCGTTGAAATCAGCCTGCGGGCCACGGCCGCGGCCGAGCTGACCGGCGACGCCATCATCAAATATCGCGACACGAAGCGCCGCACGCTCGAAGCCTTCGACAAGCTGAAGCTCGACAAGCTGGAAATCGAGGAGCTGGGTGTTTCGCTATCCGACCAGACCTCGGCCGAAGCGATGCAGATGATGTGGCGCGGCATGCAGGCCCCGGCCGGCAAAGCCAAGGTCGAGATCTCGAGCGCCTTACGGTTGCGTTTGGCCGGCATTCGCGATCATTCGTCCGAACAGGTGATGGAGACGGTCGGCAAGCTGCTCGACACAGCGAAGGACTCGGGCGCCAGCATCGGCCCTACGCAGGCCGAGATGAACATGGCCTGGCGCTACGGCCAGCAGGCCAACAGCACGCTGGTGCGGTTCATCGTGCGCGACTTGAACAAGCTTCGCGAAGAGGCTTATGAGAACGCGGTGGAAGACGCGCGCACGCGGGCCAGACGGCTGGCCAAGCTCAACGGCATCAAGCTGGGCGACGTGCTGGGCGTGCAGGAAGTGCAGGTCTCAGGCGACGACCAGCAGATGACGACCACGCCCTGGGGCCAGGTTTTACCGTCGTACAAAAAGGCCAGCGAGCCGGAGATTTCGTCGGAGCAGTTCGCCGAAATCCCCTTCCGTGTCAAGCTGCTCGTGCGCTTCAGCATTTTGCCCGCCGACGAAAAAACGGCACAGAATTGAATCAGGGCGAAACTGGTGAAGTGGCATCGGAAGCGGCGCAATGACGAATGACGAAGCACGAATGACGAAAGAAGCACGAAGCACGAATGACGAATGGTCGCGTTCGGTCATTCGTCATTCGTCATTCGTCATTCTTTCGTCATTCCGTCATTCGTCATTCGTCATTCTCACAGTGCTGCTCTGCGGTCTGGTCCATGCCGAAGAAGTGCTGCCCAAACACATCACGCCGGAGACACTCAAAGCGGTCAGGGCAGGTCTCGATTTCCTGGCCCGCACGCAGTCGGGCGACGGCGGCTGGCACGACGGCAGCGGCGGCGAAGCGTATCCGATCGCTTGCACGTCGCTCGCCGGCATGGCTTTCCTGGCGCACGGACATACCCCCACACGCGGCCAATATGCTCCGCAAATCCAATCGACCGTCGATTACCTCGTCGGCTGTTCGACGCCCTCGGGCATGCTCACCGGCCCCAATGAAGAATCGGGCCGACCGATGCACGGGCACGGTTTTGCCCTGTTGTTTCTGGCGTCGGCTTATGGCATGGAAACCAACGAAGCGCAGCGGACCAAGACGCGCGAAGCCGTCGACGCAGCCGTGCTGCTCACCTCGCGCGGCCAAAGCGGCGCCGGCGGTTGGACGTATGTGCCCGGCGGCGGCGACGAGGGCTCGGTGACGGTCACGCAAGTGCAAGCATTGCGGGCCGCGCACAACGCCGGCTTTGTCGTACCTAAAGGCACCATCGAGCAGGCCGTGCGCTACATTGACCGTTGCAGCACGCCCGAGGGCGGCATTTGCTACTCGCTCTTTTCGGGCGGCGGGCCACGTCTGGCCATTTCGGCCGCGGCGGTAGCCACGCTGTACAACGCCGGCGAATTCGACGCGCCCGTGGCCGAGCGCTGCCTCGACTACGTCTGGAAGCAGTTCAAGGGGCAAACCGGCTGGAGCAAGGGGGGCGGGCACGATTTTTATACGCACCTCTACGCTTCGCAAGGATACTACATGGCCGGCGACAAGTATTGGGACGAGTATTTTCCCGCGGCCCGCGACCAGCTCTTACAAATGCAAGACAAAGGCGAAGGCTCTTGGAACGGCGACGGCATTGGCAAGACCTACGGCACGGCCATCGCGCTGATCATCCTGCAATTGCCATACAAGTATCTGCCGGTGTACCAGAGATAGGTAGGCGGTAGACGGTAGACGGTAGACGGGGCTTGCATTCGACCCCCGTCTACCGTCTACCGTCTACTGTCTACCTGCCATTGCAACCAAGGAACGCAACGATGTTTGACGCGGCAACTGATCCCGACTTGGCTGGCCTGGCGAAGCTGAAAGACGCGCATCGCAAGCTGCGCGACGAAATTGCTCGCGTGGTCGTCGGGCAAGACCAGGTCATCGACCAACTGATGATCGCCATCTTCGCCCGAGGCCATTGCATGCTCGAAGGCGTGCCCGGCCTGGCCAAGACCCTGATGGTCAGCACGCTGGCCAATTGCCTTTCGCTCGACTTCAACCGCATTCAGTTTACGCCGGACCTGATGCCCAGCGACATCACGGGCACGGAGGTGCTGCAAGAAGACCGCAGCACCGGCGCCCGGCAGCTCCGCTACGTTCACGGGCCGATCTTCGCCAACGTCGTGCTGGCCGACGAAATTAACCGCACGCCCCCCAAGACTCAGGCCGCCTTGCTGGAGGCTATGCAAGAGCGTCAGGTCTCGGCCGGCGGGCAGCGTTATCCGTTGCCCGAGCCGTTTTTCGTGCTGGCCACTCAAAACCCCATTGAGCAGGAAGGCACCTATCCGTTGCCCGAGGCGCAGCTCGATCGCTTTCTGTTCAAGGTGTACGTGGGCTATCCGACGCCCGATGAAGAGCGGCAGATTTATCGCCTCACCACCGGCATGGAATCGGCCGAGGTGAGCAAAGTGCTGTCAGGATCCGAGATTCCCGAGCTGCAAGTGCTGGTGCGTCGCGTGCCCGTCTCCGATCATTGCCTGGACTTCGCCATGAACCTGGTGCGGGCCACGCGCGCCGCCGACGAAATGGCGCCGAAGTACGTGCCCAAGTGGATCGCCTGGGGTGCCGGCCCACGTGCCGGGCAATCGTTGATTTTGGCCTCCAAGGCCCGCGCCGCGCTCGACGGCCGCACCAGCGTGACCATTGAAGACTTGCGCGCGTTGGCCGCGCCCGTGCTGCGTCACCGCCTGGTGACGACCTATTCAGCGCAGGCCGAAGGCGAAACCCCTGACAGCATCATCCGTCGCTTGCTCGACGACGTACCCGAACGCCCCGGCATTGCCCGCACCGACGGCCAGCTCGCCCAGGTTCTCCGGTCCTGAAGTCCTGGCAGGGTTTTGAAGTCTGAAACACAAATGAAAAGCTTGGATTTGAATAAGTCGAAGCTAGTATAAGGCGATGAAGAATACGCCATCTAAATTCACCAGCGATGAGGTCGCACGCGATCTCATAAGCCAACTGCGGCCGCGCAGGCCATGTATTGAACTCGTCGATCCGATGATGGCTCGGGTGCTGCGCGCGAAAACAGAATGGGAGCGGCTGGCAATCGCGGCGGGCATGTGGCGATCCGCTCGGCAAGTGTTGCAGGCGGCGATCCAGCAGGAGCACCCGGACTGGGCGGCGGATGCAGTCGATCGCGAGGCGGCGCGGAGGATGTCAAATGGAGTGGATGGGCGATGACGGCCAGACTTCTCACGAAGTCTGATACTGGCCGGTGAGTAATCCGGGCTAGTTGCGAGCCTTCTGGCCGGGTTGTCGCTCAATGGCCTCGGCGATTCCTTGTTGGAACTCATCCAGCGTCGAAGCGTCCCCCTCCGCCCGCAACATCACTTCCTTCGCTTCGCCAAGTGAAAGCGAGCAGACCACGCGAATAAGCCGAATTCGCGTGATGTCATCAAGACCGTTGCGTGAAGCCGCGCGGTAAATCTCCTCCGGGCAGGCTCCAGACCGCTGCATTGCCTCGTAGCGTGTGAAATCATCGGGCATAAGCGTCTCCTTATTCTTAAGTCGACTGCCTCATCATTCCGTTTCTGCCGCCGGAAACGGCTCTTTCGGTGCCTGTGGCAGCGGATCGTTCTTCGCGGTCAGCCCGCGGCGGAGATCGTCGAGATCCGTGTGGTAGCGCCGATGAACGGCCCAGCGATCGCGGAAGATGAACGCCTCCAATCTCGCAAAACGGCAAACACAGCAATCGTCGATCGGCGCACTTTGCAATACATCGTTCAATCCGATCATGCATGGCAAACCGGGTGGCAGATCGAAAAAGCGATAGCAGTCGTGGCGCCCCTTCTGGTAGATTCGATTGCGGTATCGCCTGGACTCGACTCGGGCGCGGTCGCGGACAAAGCGGTCTCGGTTTTCTGGAAGACGATCGTGGCGGCGCACCTCTTCGTCGACCGTGGCAAAGAAGTGTGGGTCCGTAATGGCCAAGTCCAAGTCGGCCCGCGTTCCAAACCGCGTCCACGTTTTCTTCTTTTCGCGATCCGGAGAAATGCTGAAGCCGATCTTCGTGCTTCCGCGAAACAAAAAGTGATGCGGATGGATGCCTGTCCGATCGGAGAGGTAATCGACGAACCGCGCGTATTGCGAGTACGTCGGAAACGCCAGCGGAACTCCGGCGAGCAATCCGTGACTTATCAATCGATCGGGGTCGTCGAAAGCCAACTTCCCTGACCTCACGGGGAGTAATTAGGATGTGCCCGTGTTCGTCAAACGTCATGGCGCACCGGCGCCTCGGCAGGACTCACGCGGATCAGAGGCTGCTTGTAATCGTCACTGGCGTCCACAAGAGGCTCGTTGAACTGCAACCGCACCCTGTGATGGCACATCGGGCATTTGAACACCTCCGCGCGGACGGGAATGTAGGCAAGCCGCGCGATTTCGTTGTTGCAGTACGGACACGGCTCGATGTCCCGGAACCCGCATCGCGAACAAACCGTCTCAAGCTCGGGAGCGATATGACCGCATTTGATGCATTCGGCACCGTTCCCTTCCTCAAGAATCTCCATCTTTACCCGGCCGTCGTAGCCGAACTCGCGCAAAACACGGTGGACTTCAGGCAGGTAAGCGGTGGCAAACTCGAAGAAGGCGTTGCGGTCAGGGTCGCGGCGTATTCCGTGCAGCTCGCTGCCGGGGTCGATTTCGACTGGCGAATGGGCCCACAGGTCACGCTGCAGATTCGCGGCGCAGCGCAGGTCGTCGATCGAGTCGTCCGGATTATGCGCGATGGTAAGGCGGACGCGGTGCATGACAATCGCTCCTTGATGTTTTAATGCCTTTCATTTCAATTATACTCGTTGGGGCTTTGCCCTCACAGTGCTGTCCCTTAGGTTCGTCGTCTGCACCGATGCCTAGCTCTCTAAAATACTCCGATCCAGAAGTTCTGGCGCGCATCGCGGGCCTGGGCCTGCGGGCGCGGCGCGTGGTGGAAGGCACGATCTCGGGCCTGCACCGCAGCCCGTTCCACGGTTTCAACGTCGAATTCGCCGAGTATCGCGAATACTCGCCCGGCGATGACCTGCGCCGGCTCGATTGGCGGGTGTTCGGCCGCACCGACCGCTATTACATCAAGCAGTTCGAAGAAGAGAGCAACCTGCGATGCACGATCGTGCTCGACGCCAGCGCCTCGATGCGCTACGGCTCCGGCCCCTTGAACAAATTCGACTATGCCGCCACCGTGGTCGCCTCGTTGGCCACGCTGCTGGTCGGCCAGCAAGACCCCGTCGGGCTGGCGCTCTTCGATAGCCAGCAGCGCAAGCTCTTGCCGCCGGCCGCCACGCAGGCGCAGCTCGTGCGAATCGTGGAAGAGCTGGAAAGTTCGCAGCCCGACCGCCAGACGCAGCTTGGTCCTGTTTTGCAAACGCTCAGCGAAAAGCTCACCAAGCGAGGTTTGGTGATCATCGTTTCCGACCTGCTTACGGACCTGGCGCCGTTTTACGACGGCCTGTCCCGCCTGCAATATCGCGGGCACGAGATCGTCGTGCTGCACGTGCTCGACCGCGACGAGCTCGAGCTGCCCTTCGACGACCTGGTGTTGTTCAAAGACATCGAAGGGAGCGAAGAACTGTTTGGCGAACCGTGGGTCTTTCGCAATGCTTATCGTGCGGCGATGCGCGACTTCGTCGACGGTGTACGGCAGACCTGCGGCAGCCGCGCCATCGACTATCTCTTGATGCGGACTGACGAAGACCTCGGTGCCGCCCTCAGCCACTACCTTCACGCCCGCGACCGCATGCAGCCCTTCGGCCAGCACAAGCACGGGAAGATGTGAGTGAAACGTCCTGCTGATTTGCCGAACCGCTATTTCTGCTCGGCCAGTTTGCCTCGCAGGGCCTTGATCTCTTCGGTCAGCGTTTCGACCTGCTTCTGCAGCGATTCGACGCTGCGGCCGACTTCTTCGAGCTTTTTCTCCAGGTCGCTGCGTTCGACGCGGATGATGTTCGGCGCGGGCTCCGCCGCGGTGGCCGGCGGCGTACCGGCGATCGATGCCTGTTTTCGCCACCGTCCGAGTTGCTGCTCCGTGAGCGTCACGGCAACCCTCTTGCCGTCCGGGCTAAACACAAAAAGCTGTTCCGGATGCACCAGATTGGCCGTAGCAGCGGGCTGATCGGGAGCCGCGTCAGCCGAGCCAGCGGCGGTGGCTTCGGGTGCGGGGCGCCCGATGGTGATTTCATATTCTTTTTCGGCTCCGTCTCGCCGCAAGGTGACGGCCACTTTTTCCCCGAGTGCGTGCCGGGCCACCAAGGCCGCCGCTTCAGCCGGCGACGCGACCTTGTGCCCGTCGACCGCCACCAATTCGTCGCCGTCGCGCACTCCCGCCGCTTCGGCCGGTGAGTCTTTGAAGACGTGAACGACGACCTGCTCGTTGTCGTCTTCTGATTTGCTGTTGAGCTGAAGGCCTAACAGGCCGCGCTGAACTACCACCGTGTTTTCGCCTTGGCGTGCCTTCAAAAGGGCCCGCACCGCGTCGAGCGGGGTCGCAGAAGCCCCAACTTCAGCCGGCTCGCTCGACGCCGAGCGCCCGGCGAGCAATCCGACCAGATTGCCATCGCCATCGACGATCGGACCACCCGCGCTCATCGGCCCCGCGCCCGCATGATCGACGTGGAGCGAAGTGGCCCAGCCTGCGCCGTGCAGTCGTGCCGAGATCATTCCCTGTGTCGCTGCTCGTTCGTGCCGATCGGTGCAAAACGTAGCGAAAACCTGATCGCCGACCTCGGCGTCGGTCTCGGCCAGCGACAAATAGGGCAAGTCGCGGCCATCGACTTTCAACAGCCGTAATCCCGTGCGGCGATCGTCCACCAACATACTCGCTGCTAGCCTACGCCCATCGTGCAAATAGACGATATACCGCCCTTCGCCCTGTTCATGGCTGAAGGTGGCAATAAGTCCATCCGGAGAAAGAAGCGCTCCGCTGGCGAGCGATAAATCGGCCTGATCGGCGCGATCCAATCGCGTACGAAACCTGGCGACCAGCGCGCCGCGCATACCGGCTTTGGTTTTTTCGTCGGCGTTCTGCGGCGGCAGCGTTCTGACCGCGGCGCCGGCTGCGGCCTGAGGCGGCAGGTTGTCTTTCTTACCCGCCCGCCATTCTACGGCCACGGTGGCTGCCAGGGCCTTCTTGACTGCATTGCGGCTGCCGGCGTCGGCGGCTTGGACGGCGGTAAGCAGGGCAAGCAACGTTGCGGCGCCTGCAAGGCAGTGGATGCACGCGGCACAGGGCCGTCGATCGGCAAAGAATGTCATGCTCATCTTGTCCTCCGGTATGGGAAAGCAACTAGATAACTTCGCTCTCAGCGGGGCCGGCGTCGATCTCGAGGACCGCGCCAACCGCACGCCGCTCTGCCGGCGACAAGCGTTGCCAATCAATCGGCTCGACTTGCTCCGGCACGTAGATGCCTGGAATCACTTGCCCACTTACAGGATCGTCGATCTCAAACGGCACGCCGACGAGCGCATCGCCCTCGGCCTCGCTTGTCCGAGCTCGCACGTCGGCGGCGACCGGCGCGGTCGTCGCTGGTTCCTGGTGGGCCAGGGCCGCCGGCGCCTGAAAGTCGCGCGCTGGAAACGTCCCCTGACGATTGCGCCTCGCGACCACCGAGGCCAAAGCGGCCACCAGCAAGATCGCGCACGTCGCCGCCATCCGCAGACGGTTCGCACGCCGCCGCCTATATTTATTCCGCAGCTCGGCCGCGGAGGGCCTGCCGCCCTCCACTAGCAAGCGGCCCGCTTCCGCTTGCAGCGTTTCTTCGATAAGCGATAAGTGTGTCTCGTCAGTCATCTCAATCACCCGTTCGCCGCCTCCGCCAATGCCGCGGAGGAAGCATCGTTTCCCAACATTTTCTCTAACGCCGACAACGCGTGGTGCAAACGCGACTTGACGGTGCCGACCGGGCAACGCATCACCTCCGCAATTTGCTCATAGGTCAATTCCTCGGCGTACCGCAGCAACACGGTTTGCATCTGCACTTGCGGCAATTTCGCCACCGCGCTCCAGATGGTGGTCCGCCATTCGTCGTTCGCCAGGCGTTCATCGGGAAGTTCTTCCGCGTTCGGCCGCCGCTCGAGCCACTCCATCCATGCCCGCCACCAACGGCCCTTGCTGCGCAGCTTCCGGCGGTGCAGGTTCAAGAGGATGGAATAGAGCCAGGTGTGGTCCTGGCTGGCGCCGGCGAAGCTTCGCCAGCCTCGCGCGGCCTGCAACATCGTTTCTTGAGCCAGATCGTCGGCGTCCCAGGCGTTGCCGTTCGACAAGACGAGCGCTGCCCGCCGGATTCGCGGGTAATGCTCGATCAGACGGTCAAAATTGCTCTGGTCCACCGGCCCTTCCGCCTGGCAGCCTCGTTTGTCCGTCTATATGTTCCCGCCGGAACGAAAATGTTCAATCGTTTTAGCGGATTTTGCGTGCTGATAGGGTGTTCGCGGGCGCTGGGATCGCCTCTCGCACGTTGATGCGCGACTTTTCCAGCATCGCAACGTCAGTTTCTTGGCGTCGTGACGCCGGTCGGTGTCAGCCAACAGTTGGGCCGAACTGCTCCCGGCACTCGTTGAGGCGTGCGGCGAGCACGTCGGGTGGAAGCGAACCGTATCGCGAAGGAAACGCGCCGTCGTAGCCGGTCATCCGCCGCGCAAACGCCGAGACGCGTTCGCTCGTATCGTACAGCCGAAAGGCCACCACACGGCGGTTGAGCACGGCGAAATAATCGACTTCGCTCCAAGGGTAGAACACGGCGCGTGAGGCAAACCGCAGGGTGAAGCCTTCGGCCGTTATCACCAGCGCCGAGTTACCCGGCAAAAAGTAACCGGCGCAACACAATCCCAGGATTCCGAGAAAGCCGAGCGCCAGCCACTCTAAAAAGTGAATGCCCGGCAGCAAGGCCATGCAGAACCCGACTGCGATGCAAAGTCCGCTGAGTGCCGCCAGCAGGCCCAGCCACGGCCTTCGGGGCGGCTTTAATTCCAGCATCGGTTGTTGGTCGGCTGGCATGTTGGAAAAAGACGCTAAAAACCTTTGGCTTCGAGAATCAACCGCTTGCGCAAGTCGTGCAGGCGCGGTTCGAGGCCGGCGGGGTATTCGTGAGGGTTGTCGAGCCGCTTGATGCTGGCAGAAAAGCATTCGAGCTGCCGCAGCGTCCGCTCGCGCACCGCCGCAAGGTCGGGCTGATCGTAAACGAGGCGCCCCTGGCGAAAGATCGGCACGAGCAGCTCATCGTGCCGGGCGTCGGGCGCGATCCGCTTACGGCGCGTATCGTCGTGTGGATCGACAATGAGCGGAGAACTCGGATCGCCGCAGCCGATCTCGACGTCATAGATCATATCGCCGAGACACCCGGCGTTGATCTGATAACGGCGGACCTGCAAAATGCCCGGCGTCGAGCTTTTGGCTGCTTGTTCCGACAGCTTGACGCAGCGGCGCCATTGGCCGCTTGCTTCGCGGATGGCCGAGAGCTTGTAAACGCCGCCCAGGGCCGGTTCGTCGAAGGCGGTGACGAGGTGCGTCCCTACGCCCCATACGCCAATTGTCGCTTGTTGCCCCTTGAGGCTGGTGATGAGACGTTCGTCAAGGTCGCTGCTGGCGACAATGAAGGTGTCGGCGAATCCTGCTTCATCCAGAATCTTACGCGCCTCGATGCTGAGATAGGCCAGGTCACCGGAATCGAGCCGGACGCCGAGCAGCTTGTGGCCCTGCGAACGAAGCCAGCGGCCGACTTCGACGGCATGCCGCACGCCCTTGAGCGTGTCGTAGGTGTCGACGAGAAACACGCAATTGTTCGGCATGGCCCGCGCGTAGGCCTGAAAGCTTTCCAGTTCGCTGCCGAACGACATCACCCAGCTATGAGCGTGCGTGCCGCGCACCGGAATGCCGAACCAGCGTCCAGCGAGCACGTTTGACGTTGCTTCGCAGCCGCCGACGTAGGCTGCCCGGGCGGCCGCCAGCGCGCCGTCGATGCCTTGTGCCCGGCGCAGGCCGAATTCCAGCACCGGTTCTCCGCCCGCCGCCAGGCAGACGCGCGCCGCCTTGGTGGCAATCAGCGTCTGAAAGTTGACGATGTTCAGTAAAGCCGACTCGACGAGCTGCGCCTGCCAGATCGGTCCTCGCACCCGCACCAGCGGTTCCTGCGGAAAGACGACCGTGCCCTCAGCAATGGCATCGACGTCGCATTGAAACTCGAACCGCTGCAAGTCAGTGAGAAACCCTGGCTCGAAGAGCGGCTCGCCGTCGGCGCCGGTTAACGAACCAAGATACGCAATGTCGTCGGGGTCGAAACGCAAGTGGCTCAGCCAATGGACGACGTAGGCCAATCCGCAGGCAACGGTGAAGCCGCCGCGAAACGGATGGCGGCGGAAGATAAGGTGAAACACGGCCTCGCGATTGGCGGTATCCGACTTCCAATAGCCATAGGCCATCGTCAGCTCATACAGGTCGGTCAGCAGCGCCAGCGAGGGGCGATAGAACGTTGATGGAAGACCTGAGGGGGAGAGATTTAACACAGTGTCATTCCGACGACGCAAGAGACTAGATCGCTGGCTACATCCAAGCGGCTACTTCTCGACGTAGCCCTTTTTCGTCTTCTCGCCGATCAGCTTTTCGACGTGCCTTTCGGCCGCCTCGGCATCGGCGAAATTCTTGGTCTGCGTCTGTCCTTGTGTGCCGAGGCGGCCGAATCGAACGGTCACGTCCGTTCCGCTGCTGCTAATTTCCCAAAACTTGGCCGAGCCGCCCTCGACAAATTCAAAATGGCGCGTTTTGCCATGCACCTGGTTATCCCGGGAGGTCGGCGGTGACGATTGGGACGCTCGTTTTTCTCGCATTGGCGCAGCACCAACCGGCCCCTCCTGCCGGACGCGCACGAAAGAGGGAAAACGCGGCACGCCGCGGTCGGAAAGCTCTTGGTAGCGAAACGTCACAACACTACCTATCGCCGGCGGATGGTCGCGCTCGGCGTCGGAAAAACCCGTGCCAATCGAAAAGCTCGTGCCGTCAGGCAAGACCACACCCAAGGCGCCTAGCCGGCCTTTGTGTCTGCCGGTGCCCGGCAGGTGCTCGACGACACGCGCTTCGGCGTCGTGAAACGTTTTTACCTTGAGCAACGTCGGCGAGCGGCCGGCCTCATAAGGCGAGCCGGGCTGACGCAGCATCAGCCCTTCGCCACCCAGCGCCTCGACCCGGGCCAGCTCTTCGCGCAAATGATCCAAACCGCGGCAGCGGTCGTGCTCGTGAATCTCGGCAAAGCGAGCGCGGTTGGGCGCCAGACAATCGCGCAACTGTTCGAGACGTTCTTCGAACGGGCCGCCCGCCGTAGGCATGTCGAATACCAGGAAGCGTATCGACTGCCACAAATCGCTCTTGTCTTGCCGGCGGACGATGCTCACGCACCGCTGGAACGCTTTGCGGCCCATCCATAGCTCGCCGTCGAGCGGCAACTCCGGCAAGCCCGCCACGAAAAAATCAGGCGCGTGATAGACGTTGCCTTGTCGCGAGACGAATTGTTTGCCGTCCCAGTAAGCCCGCACGCCGTCGAGCTTTTCGCTCATCCACCAATCGGTCAGATCGAGGTCGTTTTCCCAGGTGTGGGCCAAGAGCAAACCGGGTACGGTCGATGCGTCGTCTGACTTCTGTTTTGGGCTGCGCGCCGGCAGTTCTCCGCCGACGCGGTCCTTCTCGGCCTGCTCGCCGCGAAACGCCCGCAGGTGTTTGCAAGTGCGGCGCTCAATGGCAATCGACTGGTTGCGCCAGGCCGGGCAAGTGCAGCTATAGACGCCGCCCGTGTTCTTCAGCACATACGGCAGCCTGGCCGAGCCTTTGACTTCGGCCGTTTCTCCGTCGATGAGATCAGGCATGGGCGTATACTCAGGGCCGCGGCAATCGATAGCAGGCCATCTCCTGGTCGTTGCGCACGTAGAGGCAACCTTGAGCGATGGCAGGGTGGTTCCAGGTCTTACCCTCGATGGCCTGAATCCGCGCCAATTCTTCATGCTTTTCAGGCATAGCCCTGAGCAACACCGCTTCGCCCGACTCCGCAGTAACCAGCAATAACCCCTGATCGGTCAACAACAGCACTTGGCCATGGCCGTATCGCCCGCCCTTCCAGCGACGCTTGCCGGTTTTGATATCGATCGCGCAGAAGATGCCGCCGTCGAAGCCGAAGGCGCAGCCGTCGTATAAGACAAAGTCGTTGTAGGCCGGCTTGAGGGCCTTCGATGCCCATTGCTTGGCTGCCTTCCAGCCTTCGCCGTCTCGTTGCACGTCGAGACAGATGGTTCCCAAGTCCTCCGAGCCAAACAGGACTTGATCGTTGCCCAACGCGGCGGGCTGCGTGGCCCGCCACACTCCGTGGCCGTCGGCCGCAAATTGCCAGAGGGCTTCGCCGGAGGCTGGATCGACGGCTAGCAGTCCGGCGTCGCTCATGAACAATGCCTGCGCTTGGCCGCCGAGCTCGATGGGCTGTGCCGAGCTATAGCTGATCGGACCCGTGGCGACGTGCCAGGCGGGAGAACCGTCGTCGATGGAATAGGCCACCAGGCCGTGGTTGTCTTTGCCGCCGGCGAACGTGACGACGACGTTTTCCACTACGAGCGGAGAGCTGGAAAATCCCCAAAAAGGCAGCGGCGCTCCCGTGTCTTTCGCGATGTCGCGCGACCATTTCACTTGGCCTGTGGCGGCGTCGAGACAATTGAGGACTCCGGTCGCTCCTTGAGTATAGAGCAGTCCATCGACGAACTCGGGCGTGCTGCGCGGGCCGGCGCCGCTTTGGCTGTCCCAGAAGCGTGTCTTATCGGTGTGCTCCCAGAGCCGCTTGCCGGTTTGCGCATCGAGACAAAGCACCGACTCTTTGTCGTCCACTTGCTCTTGCGTAAACACTCGCCCGCCGACAATGAGCATCGAAGACCACCCCGGTCCGATCGGCTGCCGCCAGATGAGAACAGGCGGCGATTTCGCCCAATCGGTGGCGATCTCCAAGCCGCGAACTTCGCCGCTTCGCAACGGACCTCGAAACGCGGTCCAGTCGCCCGGCTCGGCGGTCACTTCGCCGGGAGACTCCGCGGCGGCACTCACGTCCGACTGCGTGGGACGGTCATCGCTCTGCGATCGGCGGGCCAGGTACTTCTCTTCCGCGGTGGGCTCCCAGCGCCAGTGAATGTCGGCCTTCAAATCTCCGCTGAGTCCGTCCATCCGCACTAGCGAAAGATAAATCCAGACCAGCGAGATGGCCGCGATGTTACCCCAACGGAAGGCGGTTGAGGAAAGTCGCCGTGTGATGGCCGCCCCAACAATCCAGGCAGTGAACGCCCACGGCAGACCGAAAACGAGCACGCCACCGGTAGTCAGCGTTTTTTGCGACACGGCGACACAGGCCACCGCGCCCACCACGAGAGCGGCGAAAACCGCCAGTCGATCGCGCCCGCGGATGGTGCCATTGGTGAGCCACCAGATGGTGAACAGCAGGATGACGAGCGCTCCCACGCCAGCGGTGGTCATGAAAGAAGTGCTGATCGGCAGATCGAACAAACCAGTCCCCAGCGCGACCGCCCAGTAAATGGCAATCAACAAATATCCCGGCCAGAGCCGCCTCGGGCGCGGGGCGGTTTTCGGCTGCTCCCGTTCTGGCATCGGTTCGCCGGTTGTCTCGGCCGCGGGTGCGACGTCGTCGCTCATGATGTTCTCGTTCAAAACGTTTGGTGGTGTTTCCGCTAAGTCTACCGGCTGTTGTCAGGCGCGTGCAATGCAGGAAAGGCGCTTGGTAGTGTCTTAACGGCGAGTTGGTCCGGCGGAAGTTGCGATGACCGTAGGGTGGGATTGGCCTGCGCAAAATGAGCGCGTTGATGCTGGAGAATGATTTGGCGTTCGATGTGAGATTTGTTCCGCTCCGCCACCACCGGCTTCATGCCGGTGGAGCGATGATTGACCGCTAGAAGCGCCAATTTGTGGCAACCCCCTCCTCTTTTTCGCGTTGCGTCCGCCGCCTCCGGCGGCGGACGCAACCCGAAAAAGAGGAGGGACGGACGAGGTTGTCGCGATAAGGCCATCTAGCGGTCAATCATCGCTCGACCGGGATAAACCCGGATCGGGGCGGAACAAAACTAGCATCAACGACAGGCGGTGCGGTAAGCTGATTTTGCGCAGGCCATGGTGGGACTCGCTTCGCTCGTCCCACCCCTACGTGATCGGTGCGCTAGGACGACGTCATCGCTGCACGCGGGCGGAGCCGCCTTTGGCCAGCGTCTCGACTTCTTCGAGTTTGGCCATGGTGACGTCGCCCGGAAAGGTAGTGAGCAGGGCCCCGTGCGCCCAGCCGAGCCGCAGGGCTTCTTCGGTCGGTCGGCCGGCAATCAGGCCATAGATGAAGCCGGCGGCAAAACCGTCGCCGCCGCCAATGCGGTCGAGCACGTCGAGATCGCAGGTGGGACTGACGAACCGCTGGCCGTCGAGCCAGAGCACAGCAGCCCACGAATGGCGGTTCGTCGAATGCACTTCTCGCAAGGTCGTCGCCACGAGCTTGATATTGGAATGTTTTTCGACGACGCGGTCGATGATCTGGAAAAATGATTCAGGATCGAGCTGAGATTTATGGTGAACGTCGGGTCCGGCGATACCCAGGCCCTTTTGCAGGTCTTCTTCGTTGCCCACCAGCACGTCGACGTTGCTGGCGATACGGTTCAGCACCTCGTGGGCCCGTTTACTGCCGCCCACCGAAGCCCACAGTTTGGCCCGATAATTCAGGTCGAAGGAGACGACGGCACCGGCCTTTTTGGCCGCTTGCATACCCTCGACGATCAGTTCCGACGTCGTTTCCGAGAGCGCGGCGAAGATGCCGCCGGAGTGGAACCACCGCACGCCTTGTGCAAAGATGCCCGGCCAATCGAAGTCGCCCGGCTTCAAGAGTGCGCCGGCCTCGTTGGCCCGGTTGTAAAAAACGACCGGCGGACGCACGCCCTGACCGCGGTCGCTATAGACGGTGGCAATATTGGGTCCCCGTACTCCGTCGTGCTCGAACCACTTATAGAAGGGCGTCACTCCTGTTTCGCGAATGCGGCCCTGCACGAGCTCGCCCAGTGGGTATTTGACCATGGCAGTCGCGACACCCGTGTGCAGTCCAAAGCAATCGGAGAGATTCGCGGCCACGTTGTATTCGCCGCCCGATACGTGAATGTCGACCGACCGCGCTTTGCGAAAGGGAATCACTCCCGGATCGAGCCGGTGAACCACCGCTCCCAGGGCAAGAAAATCGAGCCCGCAGTTGTCTTGTCGAATGTTTAGTTTGCTCATGTTGTCTCCTTAGATCGTCACCGACGAGAACCCGCCGTCAACGACGATGTTCTGGCCGGTCACAAACGAACTGCCCCGCGGCGAGGCGAGCCAGACGACGGCGCCGGCCAGTTCGTGGGGTTCGCCGAAGCGGGCCATCGGCGTGTGGCCGATGATCTGCCCGCCGCGCTCAGTATAGCTGCCGTCGGCGTTGAACAGCAGGGTGCGATTTTGATCGGCGGGAAAGAAGCCCGGACTGATCGAGTTGACGCGAATGCCACGCCGCGCCCATTCTCGCGCCAGGAACTTTGTGAGGCTGATCACGGCCGCTTTGGCGGCTGAATAAGCCACGACGCGCGAGAGCGGCGTCATGCCCGACAGCGATGCAATGTTGATCACGCTTCCTCGTCCGGCAGCGAGCATGGTTTCGCCAAACACCTGGCAGGGCAAGAGCACGCCGCCGACCAGATTCAGATCGAATACCGTTCGCCACGCGTCCAGCGGTAGTTGGCAGAAATCGGCGCCGGGCGGCAGCGTGGCGTCAGGCCGGTTGCCGCCGGCGGCGTTCACCAGCACGCTCGCCGTCGACCAGCGATTAAGGATCGCGTCACGCGCGTGTACCAGCGAGTCGCGGTCGGAGGCGTCGGCGGCCTCGAAGATCGCTTCTCCGCCTTGCGATTCGATTTCGCGTACCCGTGCATGGCCGCGTTCGGCACTGCGGCCGACAACAGCCACACGGGCGCCGGCCGTTGCCAGCGCATCGGCCATCGCACCGCCCAGCACGCCCGTGCCGCCGATCACCACGGCCGTTTCGTTTTCCAGATTGAACAGCTCGTTTTTCATAGCGATGCCTCGCCCGTTTTGTAGCGGAAGCCACGAGTATGGAAAAGTCGCCAGGGCATTTCAACTGGTTCCGCAGCAACTTACCCGCGCTGGTGAGCGACCTGCCCGACCAGACCTGCCCGAAGCATGGCGAGAAGTACGCCAAATCGGCCCATTTTCTGCCCGCACTGCGGCGTGGGGGTAGAGGCGGCCCAGCCGCAGTAGCACTTTCACTTGTCCACTTTTCACTTTCCACTTTTCACTCTTCACTTTTCACTCTTCACTTTTCACCTTCCACTTTCCCTTTCCCCTTTCCACGTTCCACTTTTCTTCCCCACACCCTCCCTTTTCAAGTTCGCCGCCTGCAAAAGCCGATTTGCCAGCGGGAGGCGGGAGGCGGTACACTAATCGCTCCCCGAAGAGTTTGCCCAGAACGGAGCGCCACGATGGCAGAACGCACAAAACACCAGCAAAAAATCATCAAGAACTATTACCAGAACTACGACGCGATCGCCCTGCAGCGGTTGGGCGAACAGGTAACGGAGCTTTATCTGGCCGAAGGCAAGGCCCGCGAGCGCATGTGGCAGCAGAGCGTCAAGTCGCTGGAAAAGCTCAAGATTCCTGCCCCGCGCATCAAGCACCTGGTCGAGTCGGACGACCCTGCGCTCTTGGCAAAGCTGCTGGAAGAACTGCTGGCCAAGACCTGAACGCGACATGCCGCTGGTCGATTTGCAACACGTCACGCGCACCTATGGCCACGTGCGAGCGCTCGACGGCGTCACGCTTTCGCTCGAACCCGGTACCATCGGCCTGATCGGCAACAACGGCGCCGGCAAATCGACGCTGCTCAAAATCCTGCTCGGCCTCATCCGCCCCGATTCCGGCGGGGGCACGATCCTCGGTTTTCCGCTAGGCCATGCCGGACGTCGTTTGCGTGGCCTGTTGGGCTACATGCCCGAGACGGCTGCCGCGGTGCCGATGTTGCGCGGCGTGGAATACGTGACGCTCTCGGGCGATCTCTACGGTATGCCACACGACGACGCGCGGCGACGCGCCCACGAGGTGTTGGGCTACGTCGGCTTAGGCGAACTGCGTTACCGACGGCTGGAAGAGTATTCGACCGGCAATTTACAGCGTTTGAAGCTGGCGGCGGCGCTGGTTCACGACCCGCAACTTCTCCTGCTCGACGAGCCGACCAATGGCCTCGACCCGGCCGGCCGTCAGGCCATGCTCAAGCTGCTCGAAGACCTGATTGCCGAAACACGCAAGAGCCTGATTCTTTGCACGCACCTGCTGGGAGACGTTGAGCGACTCTGCCGGCATATCGTGGTGCTCGACCGGGGAACCGTCGTGCGAAGCGGCCCGATGGAAAGTTTGCGGGCCGACGTCAGCAACCGCTACGAGCTCGGCTGGGACGGACCGGCCGACGCCTTTCTGGCGGCCCTGGCATCGGCGGGCATCGCCGTCAGCCAGCGCGTTCATGGACGTGTGAAAGCCGAGGCGCCGGCCGACTGGCAATCCAGTGATTTCTTTCGTCTCGCCGCGCGTGCGGGCGTCGTCATCAACCATCTCAAGACCGACGAAGAAAACCTCGAACGGCTCTTCCTGCGCATGACGGGCCAGGGAGCCTAAAAGAGCTAAGTCATTCATCGTTTAACCGCAGGGCCAGCGGCCCGCGCGTGGGCTGCCATTGCGACCAGCCCCGACCGGACGGTGCAGGCGTTCTTTCAGTCCACCAACGTCCGCACGGTGCGCTGACCCCCACGGTTAAACGACATGGCACGTGGTTCGGCCCACAGCGCTGGCTAGGCTGTGTGCTTGTCGTAATACTCCCGCCCGCCGGTGAAGCCGGCGATCACGTCTTCGTTGGTCTTGCCGGCGGCGAATTGCGTCAGCCACCAGGAAAGCCCCTGGAGATCGGCGGCGCGGCCGAGATAATGGAAGTAGTCGTCGTTGATGAGCTGCGTGTTGTTTTCCTGGCTGACGGCGATCTCTTGTGCGACCTGCGATCGCGACTGGCCGTTGGCGAGCTGGGCCGTCCACCATGCTTCGCCGGGAGCGTCGACCTGGCGGCCCAGCATGCGCGTGTAAACCGCGTCAACCCAGATTTGATTGTTGCTGCCCGCATTCGCGAAGAATTCGTCGGTCGCCACGAGCTTTGCTTCGACTCCTTGATCGGTCAGGCCCCGCTGCATCTCGCCGGCCAACGCCTGAACCTCCGCTTGGTTGCCCGCACGGCCCAGCAGTTTCTGGTAGTCGGGCTGAATTACGAAGTTGGTATAGTACTCCGTGCTATGCCCGATTTGATCCGCGACGCTGCTGATCGGCGCGCCCTTGTCGATCAGGTTCGACCAATAAGCCAGGCCGCCGGCATCAGGCGCCCGATTGAGTACGTCGTGGTACACCGCAGTGACGTATTGCTCCGTTTTCGTTAGGGTCTCGACGGGCGGCGTGACGACAGGTGGAGTGACAACCGGCGGCGTGACGACGGGCGGCGTAAACACTGGGGAACTGGTGAGCGTGATCGTGCCGCTGGCGGTAGCTGGCGTGTCGCTGCCGTTGTCGATTTGGACCGTTAGAAGGTAGGTGCCGGGGCCGGCATACGCATGATTGCCACTGACGACGAACTGTCCGCTCTGTGCATCGAAGCTGACGGATCCCGCCGACGTCTGGCCGTCGCCCCAAGAGATCTTGGCCTGATAATGGCCAATCGGCGCCGCCCCGGCCGGGTCGATGAAGGTGAGCAACGCCTGGTTGACCGTGAAATTGCCGGGAGCGAGGTTGATCGGTATTTCGTTCGTGATCTGGACCGGCTGAGTGACTGCAGGCGGGCTGGTGAGCGTGATGCTGCCACTGGTTGTCGCCGGCACGGCGCTGCCATTGCTGATGTTCACGGTGATGGTATACGTGCCGGGTCCGGTGTAGGTGTGGTGGCCGCTGACGACGAACTGCGCGCTGCCCGCATCGAAGCTGACCGATCCGGGCGACGATTGGTTGTCGCCCCAGTTGATCGTGGCCTGGTAGTTGCCAATCGAGCCGCTTCCATTTGGATCGACGAACGTGACCATGGCCTGATTGATCGTGTAGTCGCCCGGACCGAGATTGATTGGGATTTGTGAAGTGATTCGAACCGGCTGCGTGAGCACACGAGGGCTCTGTACGGAGGCGGTGCTCGTCGCCGCACCGCTGAGTCCATCATCCTGTCGGCCAACGGTGAAATTGACGGTGAATTGGCCGGCTGACTGAAAGCTGTGCGAGCCGAAAACGCCAAATCGCCCGTTTCCTTGGGCCACGGCGGTGCCCGTCGTACTCGTGCCGTCGCCCCAATTGATCTGAATGGTATAGGCACCTGCGGTCGCCCCTGCGTTCGGATCGTAGATCGCGCCGATCTGGGCGTTGAAAGTGGTGCCCACGGTCTCATTAAGTGTGAAGCCTCCGGTGACCTGTAGCGGCTGCACCGGTGTCGATGTGGCGCCGGCGGGCGCAGCAGGTCCACCGATCTGATTCGACCATTCGCGTTGCACGGCATAATTGTTGAGATAGACCACGTTCGCGGGATCGCTACCGTTCGCCAGGTCGCCGATCTCCCCTTCGACGCCATATCGCGAGTCGAACCAGCCTGTGGGATAGACGGGATCGGTGATCGCTTCGGCCAACTCGTGCGAAGCCACTTCCGTTTGCTGCTGGAACGTCGCCAGGTTCCCGATTTTGCCATTGCCGACGGGATCTGGGATGACGGCGTAGTAAACCGTTCGCTGATCGTAGGGATCGACGTACGAATTGTGGTAGCCGGCGAAGTTCTCAATGGAGTTTTCGCCTCCGGCTGTGACCTCGGTATTGGGGTCGGTGAAGACAAAGTAGACGAGGTTGCCATTGGGCTGGGGAACCTTGCCGTAATAAATCTCGCTATTGATCATGTCGCGGATTTCAGAGTCGTCGAGATAAAGCCCGCCTAATGGCGAAACGCTCCGGTTGACGGTCTGGCCTCCGAGCCATTCACCCTTGCCGATGTGTTGCGACGCTGTGCTGTACTGCGAGAGCAGATCCATGTACGAACTGCCGGTGAGGTAATGGAAATAGCCGTTCAGTTCCTCGGCGGTGTGCTGCATCGCCGCGTTGCCATACCAGGAAGCGCCGTAGAACAGCGTTTCGACTTGCACGTTGGGGACCACCGGCCCGCCGTGGGGATCGACGTTGAACATGCGGCGATCTTCCAGCGATTCAATGCGGCCGAGGCGGCGATGCCTGCGGGGTTGGTTGGAGCGGGGACGGCCAAACAGCTTTTTCGAGCAGAACATGGGTCGGTTTCCTTAACTCAGGCGGGGTTGAGAGGGTGATTTCAACACTTGAGTCCGCTCGTCGCCGGCCGGCACAATGGGGCTCTATCAGAGAAATGAGGAAGCCGGCCCGCGACCGGCCAAATTTTTTTTGTCTTTGGAGTGCGGCGATTTATCGCCGCTTTCCCTCGCCGCGGAGCGACTTTTCGTAGGGTGGGCATTGCCCACCATGCCGACCGATCGGCATCGCCGCCGTCGTCGGCGACGGTGGTGGGCAATGCCCACCCTACTGTCCAAAAACTGACCACCATTGCGCTCGACGAAAAAAACCGCCCCCCATGCTTGCCATCTCGCTGCCTCGCGCTGCATAATCTTGTTCGCGTTGAAACCCATCGTCAGAGGTAGGGTGGGCATTGCCCACCATGATTTGCAGGGTGGCATTGCCGACCTTGATCTCCGTGGTGGGC
This sequence comes from Pirellulales bacterium, assembly GCA_035694685.1. Lineage (GTDB taxonomy): Bacteria > Planctomycetota > Planctomycetia > Pirellulales > JAICIG01 > DASSFG01. The sequence continues at coordinate 3,843 of DASSFG010000056.1, read as the reverse complement.
AGTGCCCCCCTACTGAATCGAGCGGCGAGTCGTTTACACGTATTCCATGTGTTGCCCAAGGGAGCAGGCTGCCCGACGCAAAACGGCGGCCCGGCGGCGATGAGCGATTCCACTTCTCGCAGCGACCCTCCGCGGTCGATCGATACCTGGTCGCGGATGGAAGACGTCATTTCGGCCTTTGAAAGCGCCTGGCAGCGCGACGAGCGGCCCAGCGTCGACGCCTTTCTAATCGGTCCCGCCGACGATCGGCTCCGCCTGCTCTGCGAGCTGGTCCACATCGACCTCGAGTATCGCCTCAAAGCCGGCGACGCCGCGCGCGTCGAAGAATACCTGCTCAAATACCCCGAGCTCGCCGAGCAACGTGAACAGCTCGTTGAGTTGCTCGCTGCCGAAGTCGCTCACCGGCCGCCGAATGAATCGGCCCTCGCGACTGAGGAAATCGCCCCGCGGTTCCAAGACCTTGCCGCCGACGTCCGACGCTTGCTCGACCAATTCGACGGCAAGCCGCGACGGCCGCGATTTCCCATCCGGCTCAACTGCCCGCACTGCGAGGCGGCTATCGCCATTGTTGACGTGACCGACGACGAAGCAGTCTGCCCTTCGTGCGGCAGCTCGTTCAAGGTTGGCCGCGAGCGCACGCTCTCCTGGTCGCCGCAAAAGCTGCCCAAGCTGGGCAAGTTCGATCTGCTCTCCGCAATCGGCCGCGGCGCCTTCGGCACTGTCTACCGTGCGCGCGATACACAGCTCGACCGCGTCGTGGCCGTCAAGGTGCCGCGCAGCGGTCGCTTCTCCACCGCCGAAGACGAAGACCGCTTCGTGCGCGAAGCGCGGATGGCGGCCCAGCTCCACCATCCGGGCATCGTGCCGGTCTACGAAGTCGGCCGCACCGACGAGTTTCCTTACATTGTCACCGAGTTGGTCGAAGGCGTGACGCTGGCCGACGCGCTTACCGGCCCGCGTTTCAGCAAGAGCGAATCGGCCCGGCTGGTAATTGAAATCGCCACGGCCCTGCACCACGCGCACTCGTCGGGCGTGGTCCATCGCGACCTGAAGCCGTCGAACGTTTTGCTCGAAGGCGGCGTGGGCGGCCGTGCCCGCGTGATGGATTTCGGGCTCGCGCGACGCGAGGCGGGCGAAGTGACGGTCACCCTCGAAGGCGACGTGCTGGGCACGCCGGCCTACATGTCGCCCGAACAAGCGACCGGGCAGGCCCACCAGGCCGACGCCCGAAGCGACGTCTATTCGCTGGGCGTGATCCTCTACGAGCTGCTCACCGGGCAGCTTCCTTTCCGCGGCAACCCGCGGATGCTGTTGCACCAGGTGATTCACGACGAGCCACCCAGCCCGCGCAAGTTCGACAGCCACCTGCCGCGTGACCTGGAAACCATCTGCCTCAAGTGCCTCGCCAAATCGCCCGCCGAGCGCTACGCCACCTGCCAGTCGCTCGCCGACGACCTGGGCCGCTGGCTGCGCAAACAGCCAATCCTTGCCCGACCCATCGGACCCGCGGGCCGCGCCACGCGTTGGGTGCGGCGTAACCCGCTGGTGGCCACGCTTTGCGGCGCCGTCGCGGCGACGTTGTTGATCGGCACGATTGTTTCGACGTACTTCGCCATCACTTCCCGCCGCAACGAAAAAGCGGCCGAAGATTTCGCCGGCAAGGCCGACGCCAACGCGTCGAAGGCGCTGGCCAACCTGAAGCTGGCCGAGAAAAATGCCGCCACGGCGGAGGCGAATGCGGCCGAGGCGCTGGCCAACGCGGCCCGCGCCGAGCGTGAAACCGAGCGCGCCAACGAGCAGGCGGAGTTGGCGAAAGAGCAGGCGGCGTTGGCCGACAAGCAAGCGAAGCTGGCTGCTGAGCAAGCGGAACTGGCCCGCGAGCGCGAGTTAGCAGCGCGTTGGAGCGCCTACGTGCCGAACATGAACGAGGCCTGGCGCGCCTGGGAAACGGGTTACATTGGCCGCGCGCTCGACCTGTTGGAGCAAGCGATCCCCGAGCCGGGCCAGAAAGACCTCCGCGGCTTCGAGTGGTATTTGCTGTGGCAACAATGCCACGGCGAGACCGCCACGCTTCGCGGGCACAAAAAGGCGGTCAACAGCGTCGCCTGGTCGCCCGACGGCAAGATCCTCGCCTCCGCCAGCGACGACAAAACCGTCATCCTCTGGGACGTGGCGACGCGGCGGCAAGCCGCGAAGCTCGAGGGCCACGATGGCAAGGTTCTCGATGTCGCATATTCGCCAAACGGCTGCCACATCGCGTGCCAGACTGCGCCAGGAACGATTTATATTCGGGACTCGACGAGCGGCCGAACAGTCAAGTCTATTCCTGGGAGCTGGGTCGACTATCTTGGCTCACTCGCGTTTTCACCTGATGGGCGGTTTCTAATCGGCGGGACTTATCCATTGACGGTCTACCACGCCGACACATGGTGCCCGCGCTTTTTCATTGAAAGCGTTAGTGGCATCGCGGTCGCGCCAGACGGGCAGTCGATAATTGCAGGTGAGAACTCAGGTACCATCCGTCGCTGGGATCTGGCGACGCGGAGGTCTATGGACGACTTTCGCGGGTGGGCAACGGCGTTTGCGTATTCCGCCGATGGAACGAGATTCATCACTCGCGACCTCACCGGCGGTGATGCACTAACTGCCCTGAACGTCGTAAGCTTAAGCGACGCGCATCAGGCGGGTATCGGGGAAGGCGTCGACGGTGGGTTCCTGAGCGCATTGGCTGTGGCCTCGGACGGAACCGTTGCAAGAGCCGCTGGTGTGAACGAGGACGCGCAATTTGAACTTTGGGACATTTCACGGTCGCGGCTGCGGCAAAAGCTCCAAGGACATGTGGGCAGCGTACATGCCGCCGCGTTTTCTCCGACGGCACCGTTGCTCGCCTCGGGCGGACGAGATCACACGGTGAGGCTGTGGGAAATCGCCAAGCCATTTGCTCTTGATGCGGCGTTCCAACGCCAGATTTCGCAGGTAGCTGTATCAAATGATGGTTCAAAACTCGCAGTTGCCGACGTCGACGGCGTAATACGATTGCTCGATCCAACAAACGGCGAGCAATTGTGGTCGATCCAGCGCTGCGGTCGTGTCTTCGATATAACATTCTCCCCCGACGGCACTACATTAGCGAGCGTTTCGCCAGACGCCGGAGAAGGTGTGCATCTCTTCGACGCCTCAACAGGACGAGAGCTATCTCAACTGTCGTCGTTACAGCTTGGAACCAGCGTCGCGTTTTCGCACAACGGAACTTGGCTCGCGGTTGGCTCCCTCGGGGGCGTCCAAATATACGACTTTGCTTCTCTTCGCCGCGTTGCGGAATTCGCGGCACACAAACAATGGATTCGGGACATCGCCTTTTCCCTTGACGATCAGACTATCGCTTCGGCCGGTCAAGACGGTCTTGTTTGCGTGATGGACTCAACCGATGGGAGCATTCTACGGCGGTTCCGTTCCAATGCAGGGATCCTCACGGGGGTGGCATTTCTTTCATCCGACAAACTGGTGGCCGCGGCGACGTCAAACGGTCCCGTCCTTGTATGGGATCTCTTGAGCGGCGAGCTGCGCGCAAGTCTTACGCCGGAGAACAACACGGGGCTGGCGAACTGCGCTGGCTTAGCTCGTTCACGTGACGGCAAATGGCTTGCAGCAGCATATAACAAAGGAGGGGAGGGTTCTCCGGGCGGATTTGCCCTTTGGGATGCCCACACCCTCGAGCTGCAATCTCAGCCGTTTTTCGATCGTCGGCTTTGCTCGGCGATATGCTTTTCCGCAGACAGCCAATACGTCATCTGCGGTCGTGAGGATGGGGTCGTTGTGCCATGGAACATTGACCACCGCGAC
>DASSFG010000055.1:0-5011 GCA_035694685.1 Pirellulales bacterium | reverse complement strand
CGCCCTGATGATGCTCGTGCTGATCGCGGCGCTCTGGTTCGGCAGCGACAGTTCCGACCGTATCACCGTCAGCTACGGCCGCTTCGTTGAGGAACTCGAAAAAGGGAACGTCGCCGAAGCCGTCGTCGATGGCCGCGAGCTGGAGGGCAAGTTCAAAACTCCTGTCGAAATCGACGACGAAGCAGAAAAGTCCGGCACCTCCGAAAAGATCAAGGCCGCGAAGAAGGCAACGTCCAAGGACGGCCAGCAGGCTGCCTCAGAAGAGGAACAGGCATTTATCGCCTATCTGCCCGCGGAAAAACCGAATGAAGCGCTCGATCGTCGCCTACTTGAGAAGCTTGGCCCGCACTACAAGGCGGCGAAGCCCTCCAGCGAGCTGGGCATTTACGTGGCGCTTTATCTGGCCACCCCGCTGTTGTTGTTCGCGCTGATGTGGGTCATGTTTCGCCGTGCTCGCGATCAGTTCATGGGCGGCGGCATACTGTCGGGCTTCAATAAAAGTCCGGCCAAGCGCTATGAAAACGGCAAGCAGCGGATCACGTTCGAAGATGTGGCCGGCTTGGAAGGCGTGAAAGACGACTTACAGGAGATCGTCGAATTCCTGAAAAGCCCCGAGAAGTTTCAGCGGTTGGGCGGCCGAATTCCCAAGGGAACGCTCCTCATGGGACCGCCCGGCACCGGCAAAACGCTGCTGGCCAAGGCCGTGGCAGGTGAGGCCGGCGTGCCGTTCTTTTCGATCAATGGCTCGGAATTCATCCAGATGTTCGTCGGAGTCGGCGCCAGCCGCGTGCGCGACATGTTCAAGACGGCCAAAGACGCCGCGCCCTGCATTCTGTTTATCGACGAGATCGACGCCGTCGGCCGCGTGCGCGGCGCCGGGCTGGGCGGGGGCCACGACGAGCGCGAACAGACGTTGAACCAGATACTCAGCGAAATGGACGGCTTCAGCCCCAATGAATCGGTGATCGTACTGGCCGCCACCAACCGTCCCGACGTGCTCGACCCGGCCCTTTTGCGGCCCGGCCGATTCGACCGGCACATTACGGTCGACCGGCCCAATCTAAAAGGGCGCGAGGCTATTTTCCGCGTTCATTGCCGCAACGTGCCGTTGTCGGACAACGTCGATTTTCACCGCCTCGCCAGCGGTACCGTGGGACTCACCGGCGCCGATATCCGCAACCTGGTCAACGAGGCCGCCCTGTGGGCCACGCGCGAAGGCAAAGATAAAGTCGACATGAGCGATTTCGAAATCGCACGCGACAAAGTGCTGATGGGTCCCAAGCGCGAGGAGGTGCTGACGGGCAAAGAGAAGATGATGACCGCCTACCATGAGTCGGGCCATGCGTTGTTGGCCTGGCTGGTGCCGGGCGCCGACAAAGTACACAAAGTGACCATTATTCCCCGTGGCCGGGCACTCGGTGTGACGCAGCTTTTGCCCGAAGAAGACCGCCTGAACATCGGCGAGGCCGAGCTGCACGCGCGGCTGGTGTTCATGATGGGCGGGCGAGCGGCGGAAAAGCTGGTGTTCGACGAATACAGTGCGGGAGCGGAGGACGACTTGAAGCGGGCGACTCAGCTTGCGCGGCGGATGGTGACTCACTGGGGCATGAGCGAGCGGGTGGGACCGGTGGCCTATCGCACGTCGGAAGAGCATCCCTTTCTGGGCAAGGAGATTATCGAGCAGCGTGAGTTCAGCGAGCACATGGCCCAATTGATCGACGAGGAGGTATCCCGCATCCTGCACGAATCGGCGGACCGTGCCCGCGACATGCTCGACAAGAACCGTGCCCAGCTCGACCAGCTTGCCAACGCCTTGTCAGAGCATGAGGTGCTCGACAATCGTGAGATCGAGGAGCTGATCGGCCCTTCTCCCTCGCGCGGCATTTCGTCGAACGGCAAGCCCGCCTTGGCGGAACATCCGACGGGCGTGGAGAGGTAACTCGCCGACATCTCGCCGCAAGAGCTTAGAGCCTATCCGAGAACCGTCGAGCAGGCGGGACGCCTACACCACCATGCCGGTTTTCGAATAGGCTATTAATCATGTTATCAGCAACAGCGATCGTCTCGGCCTTCGCGGATCTTGCAAATAGCGGGTCCTTCGCGCAACATAGTGCGTCAATCCTCGGGCGGATGCCAGCCTGCGTCCACCCAGTAACTGCGAACGAGAATTGCGTCAGGGTCATCATCAAGGTGCAGCAATGCCACGGTCGCCCGGCCCGTCGCCGTCTTGCCAACGATGCGTAACCCGTCGGACGTCCACTCGAAATGATCCGACCAACGTTGCATCCGCGGATTGAATATCGGTACTACCTGCTCAGTCTTACTGTCGGCCCACTCGGTGCGATCGCTCTTGAAGCGATTGCAGAGGGGGCAACTCAGCCAAAGGTTCGTCTCATTGTCGCTGCCACCCTTTGACGTCGGGATGATATGCTCGATTTCGAGTCTAGCCATCACGAGTCGTTGCGGGCTAAGACAATAGCCGCACCGGTCGCGCGCCGCGGCGCGAACGCGTGATGCAACGTCCGCGGGCACGTAACTGCTCATGCCGCACTGTCATTCAATGGCGGCTTGAGCCCGCGCGCCACTGCTTCGCGCCAGGCCCTTCCTTTTAGCAAAAGTCCTTGGCGGTAAGAGGCCATCAATTCGTCGAGTCGCCGTCGCTCGCCTGGAGGAAGCGACGATTCGCGATTGCGGTTAAGGAGGTCACTTAACTCGTCTTGTGCGGCCTCTGGAAACGAGGCGTCACAGATAGCGAGCAGCTCCTCATCGGGGGCGGATTCGACGGTGGGCTCCGCCGCCCCGCGGCCGACCCATTCGGCAACGACGTCTTCCAGTCGCCGATTGGTGGCCGCCGCCACAGCACGCGCTCGCGATGCCAACTCGGCCGAGAGCTCCAGCATTACCGTTTCACTCATGCAATTCCGTTGTGTTAGGAGGGCAGGTACAGCGTCAGTATTTGATTGTACCCGGTGCGCCACCGCTAAGAAAACATCGGGGGCAGGCCCGTCAACTGACGCGCACAAATTGCGACGAGCAAGCGCGTAAAAAACGCCGCGGCCGCTTGAAGGCGACCGCGGCGCGGGAGTCAATCACGTAGGGATCGGCGTCGAAGTCGAACGCCACGCCCTTACTCCAAAATCTTGGGCACGTCGGAGAGAATTTGATCGACGGCCTTGTCGTTCAACTGACCGGGACCGTAGGCGTAGTTGGCCTTGACCTTGCCCTTGACGGCCAAAATCACCGTGACGTCGGCGTCTGGATTGATGCCGTAGTCAGCCGGGCCTTGATCGTACTCAACCGGCACGACGATCGGTACGCGGGGCGCCTTGGCCTTCTTGCCTAGATCCTTGGCATGAGCTTCCAGGGCGTCGCGATTGTCGCCTAGGAGATTCACAAACGCGGCCAGTTTCTCGTCGCTGTTCTTTTCCACGCAGGCGTCGAGCTTCTTTACCAGCCCGCTCAGGCTCTCGTCGGCCTTACGCGAAAACACCATGACCATGGGGCGATTTCCATACTTGCAGCGATAGCACAGTTCGCTGCCGAGTTTCACGCCGTCGTCTTCCGAACCCGCGCACTTGACGACATCGAACGCGCCGATCACGTCGCCCGGCTGCTTGCCGCTCTTCAACTCGGCAGCGACGGCGAAGGACAGGCATCCCACGATCGCCACGCCCGCCAGAAACGTCTGCATCAGTCTCATCATGTCTCCTCTCGAAGTAAACCAACGGAACAAAAATTAAACTCGCTTGTCGGCGGCACGCGGCCGTTATGCCTATAGTGCCGCCCGCAAGTTGCAAGTTACAGCCGCCATTATTCACGCCGACCATGAAACCGCAAGAACTCTCCGGACCTTTCCAGTCATTTCGGGTGGTTTCGGAGCCATGTTAAGCTTAATCTGACATCGCCGCGCCTAGTCCACGTACAATTCGGCTCGCTTTTCAACGACGGCGCCGCCTTTGAAGACCAGCTCTCGCCGGTGATACGTCTCCGACGGACCGTAGCTCGTGTAATGCCAGGTTTCTTCCCTGTCATCGTAAGCTTTCAAAGGCGGTCCGAGCAGTTCGAGGACTGCCTCTTTTTGCATTCCCCGCCGAACCTGACTCCAGCGCCAAGCTGAATAACCGTCGCTGTATATCGCGTTTTCGTCGCATGCGAATCCAAGCAGCCAATCAAGAGGGCGAACGTTCGGCACCAAGGCTAACGCCACGGCAACGACGGTCACGAAAACAAACAACCACCGGAGGCTGAATTGATACTTCCGTCGGTCCAAAACATCGATCGCAATGGCAAACGCCGCAATGCCGAAAACGGGGAGTGCCGCCATTATGACGATGCCCAGGACAGTGGCAAGGATTTGCTGGACGGAGCGAGGCAATGCCCATAAAGCGGAGATGACGGCGAAGGCGGCAGCCGCGGCGAAGATCATTTTTCGATCGAGCTGGCGGCGATGCCACGATAGCATTCCGTAAGGCTAATCACCGAACTCGGAGCGCGGCAAGGCCAAGTTTATTTCACTCCTAGCGACAACGTGGAGCAAAGTGCCTTTTCAGTTGGTACTTAGGGTGCCCCGAGGCGCCGCTATTCCACTGATGACACTGCGCGTATTGGTTCACTATGACTGAGGGAATTTTTGCCGATGGCACGGAAACCGGCTAAACTGGCTGCATGGCCAGTCGGTTTCAATTCTCGATTCGCTTCTTGCTCGCGGCCACAGCGGCCGTCGCGGCAGGGGCAGCAACTGCACATGCGGAGCCGTCAAGAGTTACGATGCTGGCAACACAATTCTTAACCCTTGTTTTCGGCACGGGGGCCGTCATTGGGGTTTACCAGACGATCGGTGCAGTCCGACTCTTTTGGATCGGGACAGCCATTGCTCTCTGTCCGGCGGTTTTCCACTCCACGCGCGGTCCAATGTTCGTCTTTGGAGATGTGGGGGGCGCAATGGTTTACCCAAGCGTATGGCCTCTCTGGTGTGTCGCTCCGATCAACGGCTTTGTTGCCATCCTCCTGC
>DASSFG010000054.1:0-5209 GCA_035694685.1 Pirellulales bacterium | reverse complement strand
AGCGTGCGCGAGCGACTGAGACTTTCTAATTCACGGGCCAGGAGCCAATGGTACGGAATTTCGCTGAAGCAAGCCAACAGGGGAGTGGCCGACGGCGAACCGATTGAAGCCACGGCCTTCTCCCAGTGCTGGCGTTCAATGACCCGCAAGGGACGCATGGCCCGCTGCGCCGACAGGCAGGCGGCCACCCAGTCGCGCGCGGCCAGATTGCGCTCGGCTTCCGTCAGGTCGTTGCGGGCAAGGCTGAAGAAACGGGGGGCTTCGAGAACCCGGTCGGCCAGCCGCGCAAGCTGGCGATCGACCTCGGTAACGTAGGCGAGTTTGTGGGCCGCCAGGTTCCGCTGGAGCTGAGCGGCGCGCGGCGCGGCCGCGAGCAATTCGTTCGTCATGGCGCCGACCGCCAATTGGTCGGTAAGCAAAATCATCGAGGTCACGCCAAACTCGTGCTGCTTGACGTGAACTCCTCCGACCAGCCGCTTGCTGTCGAGCGAGCGCAGGCCCCCCACGGTCAGTTCATAAACGCTATGGTCATCAGGCGCGCCGGCAGCAACGAAGGTGATCATGTTGCCGGCAAGCTGATCGGGTACGTACTGTGCTCCCGTGCCGGCCCATAGGGGCAGCAGCACGCGTGTGTGCGAGAGTTGGATGGTGGCGCCGGTAATGCCGGGGTTCTGGCCATCGGCAGCGGCCGCCCGGATTTCCGTGTCGACGCGGCCGGCTGCCAGGTGTTGGTGGATGATTTTCAGCTCGGTATTGATCAACGCCAGGGTAAGTGCCCGCATGCGGGTGGGCGTGTCCTGTCCGTCGAGCGGCGTGCGTGAGGTGAACGACAATCCTCGTACACCGGCCGCCAAGGCGGCCTGCACCAGCAGCCGAATCTGCTCAAACTCCGCCGCCGGCTCGGGCGCTCGTCCTGACGAAAGCAACGAAATCTGGTCCGACAGTTCCTTGCTGTATTGCGTTTCGATTGCAGCCCAAACGGGCATGCCCGGCATGCCTAGACGAGGCCTGGTGCGCAGCCAGGTGGTAAAATCGGCCACCTCAAACGTGGTGCCAAGCAGGCGGCGATGAAGCATCAGAATGCCGTTGGAACCAAGCAGCCGCGCGTACTGGGCTAATTCGTCGGCCGGATCACAAACCAGCGGCCGGTTAGCAACTTCGTCCGCCCGCCGCAGGTGCTCAACCCATTCGCGCATCGCTTCCAGTTCGCGGCCCGTCAGTCCTTGGCCAAGGTGCCACGCCAGTACCGGCTCATAGTGGTTGTCGAAGGGCACGGGTTCGCCCTCCTCGTCTTTCTGAATCGGCGGCGGCGGACAGACGAGCCACAGGCCGGCGCGCTGCGCTTCATCGAGCAAGGCTTCGCTCGGCACAGTGGTCAGCCGCACGACGTTGAAGCCAAGTTCCTTGAGAAAGCTGAGCGACTCCTTCTGATAGTCGATGATGCGCGGAAAGAACGGGCGACCATCGACCATCAGGATCGAACCAATCAGCTCGACGTGGCCCCGCGGCACGGCAGCCGGCGCGGCGGGTTGACCTGGTGGACTGGCGGTTGGTCTTTCGACGGCAACGAAATGCGGCAGCTCCAGATCGTCGATGGCCACTTGCGTCGTGCCGGGGCCGCAATAGAGATTGAGCACCAGCCGATCGACAAAGGCTTCACGAGCGTCGATGTGGCTCCCGTATTGGGCCCGCATGGCACGGACGGCAGCCTCCACCGATTTGGGTAGTTGCTCGATGCGCAATTGTTCCCAGGTGTTCTGCTGCTTTCCCGTTCCGCCGGCAACGAGACGAGTGAGCGGGTTGCCCTTATCATCGGCGGTGCGCGGGAAGACGACCCGAGCGAGGAGTTGGACTCCGGGCCGGGTCGATCGCACCCAAACGCTGGGTTGAAATTCGGCGATGACATGGGCGGGCGGAATATCGAGCGCCAGTGGAATGTAACGGCCACTGCCTGACGCGATGCGCACCACCTCGCAACCCGCCCCTCGGTGCGGATTCTCGCTTGTGCGTTGATGCACCTCGACGCGGAAGTTGGCCGCGGGCCCGGCGAAACGCCAGCTCGTTTGCGGACTTTCAAATTCCAGGTCGAGTGCCAGCGATGAGGCGGGCCGGACTGCCAACGTCAGCAAAACGATTGCCACGCCGAGATAGGTACGTAAGGGAGCGCCGGCACGGCGTAGCTTGAGTGACCGGCGGCCAGAAATGCGCGTGCATGCGAAACCACCGAAACGCTGCTCCGTTGGAGGCGCAAAGTTGGTTCTGCATTGCTCGTCCGCGCTGGCCGTTGGCTCGCGGTTAAACGAATAGTGCGGAGCGCGCGCGGCCGCGGAGATTGTTCTAGTCGGCGGGTGTGCGGCGCTTCGGAGCATGACCCAATAAACGGTTCTCACCAGGTGCTACGCACATCCGGTCGGGCGTGTTTCGCAATGTCCACGCTCGTCCGGTTCCGGCGTTTTGGCGCAACTTGGCCTTCTATCAGGATTTGCGATGTACCACTAGAGCGGATGTCGTTTTTTAGCCCCATCCGGCATCATGGCGACTCGTCCGCGGCAAAATTCGCAAGTGCTTGTAACATATTGAGTTGTGGCGTGGCGTCGAGTACGGGTCGCATTCGCGGCATATCGGCTGCTCTTAGTGCCGTCAGACCCACAAGAAACAGGAGACGCGACCGATGACGCAGGCTTCCCAAGTTGCCAACCCCCACGCCGATGAGTTGCCACAAGATCTGATCGACCTGGCGGTGGCCTTACAGAAGCTTCCTGACGAATATCGCGAGTCGATCCAACCGGTCTTGAATCGCGTCATCGACAGCACGCGTCGCCGCAGGCGGATTTTGCACCTGGTGCAGGACGCCCTCAGCCAGCTTCGGCTCGACATGAAGTACTTGCTGTTCGACCTGGAAGCCACTCGCCGCGAACGCGACGACTATCGGCGGAAACTCGACGCCTAGGCTGGATGGTTCAAAAAAGCTGGCAGGCGTCGGCAACCTGTCTTCCCGCACCTGATGCCTGATGCCTTCTTTCTTGGTTGCGGCTTCCGTCGCGCTGGCATACGATGACGGTTGGGAATTGAGGCTACGCTTTGAGAGAGCGCCTGCCGAAAGTGAGGGCGTCCTTAATGGGAACCGGGGAGCCGTGCCATGGCCGAGCTGACCGCTGAACAAATCGCTCAGCGCGCGTTCGACCTCGATCTATTGAACGAACGACAACTCCAGGAAATCTGGGGTGAGTTCGGCCGCCGCAACGTGCCGGCCGAAGATTTTGTCCAGTTCGTCCTGCGCCGCGAGTTGGTCACCAACTTCCAGCTCGACCGCCTGCTCAAGGGTGAGCGAAGCGGTTACTTCTACGGCGACTACAAAGTCCTTTACATGGTGGCGGGCGGTAGTTTCGCGCGCGTGTATCGCGCGGTCCACAAGGAGACCGGCGTGGTGCGGGCGCTCAAGGTGCTGCGCAAGCGATACAGCGACGACCCTTCGCAAACCGAACACTTCGTGCGCGAGGGACAAGTGGGCCTCTCTCTACGTCATCCCAACATCGTGCCGATTCACGAGGTCTATTCCAAGGGCCGCACACATTTTCTCGTGATGGAGTTCGTCGAAGGCCGAAACCTGCGCGAGTTTCTGAAGATTCGCAAGAAGCTCGAAGCGGCCGAAGCGACGCGGATGATGATCGAAATCACCAGCGGTCTGCGATACGCCTTCGAGCACGGCGTTTCGCATCGCGACCTGAAGCTCACGAACATCCTCATTTCGAGCAAGGGGCAGGCAAAGCTCGTCGACTTCGGCCTGGCCGGAACCGACGCCAACGTGGCCGACGAAAAGCTGGGTGAGACGATGAACGCCCGCACCATCGACTACGCCGGTCTGGAGCGGGCCACGGGCGTGCGCAAGGACGATCAGCGCAGCGACATCTACTTCCTGGGCGTGATTTACTACCACATGCTGACGGGCCATTCGCCCTTGGCCGAGACGCGCGACCGATTGCAGCGGCTTTCGAAGACGCGCTATTTCGACATCATGCCGGTGCAGGAAGCGGAGCCGTCGGTTCCCAAGGTGGTGGCCGCCGTGGTCAGTCAGGCCATGAACATCGATGCCGAGAAGCGTTATCAGACGCCCGCTCAAATGCTCGTCGACCTGAATATTGCGGCGGAACGGATCGCTGCGGGCGAGGAGCATGCCGAGCAGGGCGACGCCAGCCGCTGGCAAGCCGACCGCGAGCGGCTGGCCACCGCCCTGGCCGCCGATAGCCAACGCCGCGGCCTGATGATTGTTGAGTCGAACGCAAAAATGCAGGACGTCTTTCGGCAGGAGCTGAAAAAGGTCGGGTACCGGGTGCTGGTGATCAGCGATCCGCAGCGGGCCGTGGAGCGCTTTCAAGACGACAAAAAGCCGGCCGACGTCATCATCTTCAGCACCGGCCAGATCGGTGAGCCGGCGGTCGCCGCCTTTCAGCAATTCGCCGGCGGCGAACAAACGAGCCACGTGCCCGCGATCTTACTTCTGGCGGCCGAGCACAGCGAGTGGGCCAGGCAGGTGCAGGAAAATCTCGCCCCGCATCGCATTGTGCTGCAAATGCCGATCAAGCTGAGCCAGTTGCTGGAAGTGATGGGCAAGATGCTCCCGCCCGTCGCCGCGTGAGGGGAAAGGAAGCCCAGCTCGCCGCCGAAGCTCCGGGACCGCTGAGCGAGGCGACCGGAAACCGCGATGAATTGGCGGTGTTCTTTAAGGAGCAGGAAGTCTGGCGCGTCGATCGAGGGACCTACGGCGAGAGGGACAAGCCGTACTTTCTCATGGGCCTGTCGGAGTCGCCTCCCGCACAATGAGCCGCGCCGCTGGTACAGGCAGAAACCATGCGCGCCGCCGCCGCCGTGCGTTGTTCGGCGATCATTAGCGCGATCCCGTGGGCATTTTTTCGTGAACTCGATGTTAGACGGTCCAGTCTTCAACGATTAGACCAGGCACGTGTCCAAATTGGGCGTCCCGCGTCACAAGAACGAGTCTCAGCTCCTTCGCTGTCGCAGCGATCCACGAGTCGTTGTCGCCGATAATGGTGCCGCCGGCTTCAAGCGAGGCCTTGAGGCGGCCATATGCCTCGGCGATCAGGTCGGTAACCGGCTCGTGGGGCAGTGAAGCCAGGATTGCCAACACACGTGCTTCCAGATCCGTTCGTTTCTTCCAGGCCGTAGCGGATCTCGCCGCGGACTAGAACGC
>DASSFG010000053.1:0-3408 GCA_035694685.1 Pirellulales bacterium | reverse complement strand
CCGATCTGCTTGCCCATCCAGAACGGTGCAATCTTCACTTCGTGAACCGGCCCTTCGTCGTCGTTGCGGCCGGCTTCAGCGACGGGGCTGCCCATAGAAAACGTACCGCCGCGGATGGGCACCATGTCGAAAGACGCCTCCGAGTCGCTAATACGATCGGTGTAGGCTTTCATCTCGGCTTCGCTCTTGGCTTCCGCCCCCGCCACCTTGAGCACGGCACCGCTGGCTTTGTCAGCCGCGCGCAGCAAACCGCCGCTGCCGAGAATTCCGCTGCCGAGAAGGCCGGCCGCCAGAGAAAACGCCGCCGATTGCCAGATCGCCCTTGGCGAACGTAATCTATTCATGGAGTCTTTCTTAATGAACCAGATACCTTACGCGCTCGCGGCGTGTCTCATCTTTTCGGCCTGGGCGACAGATGCTGCCGCACAGGAAAAGCTCGGCCGTTATGCCTACGAGCGGGTGCTGATGGGCTCGCCGATCAAGATAACATTGTACGCCGAGGCGGAGCCCGCCGCAAACCGCGCGGCCAAGGCCGCCTACGAACGAATCGCCGAGCTGGACCAAATTCTGAGCGACTACAAGGCCGACAGCGAACTGTCGAAACTGAGCGCCACGGCCGGCAGCGGCCAGGACGTCCCCCTTAGCCCCGACCTCTGGGCGGTGCTGGAGCGAAGCCAGCGGTTGGCTGACGAGACCGACGGCGCCTTTGACGTAACCGTCGGTCCTTATGTGCGGCTTTGGCGCCGTGCGCGGCGCAACAAAGAATTCCCTGCCGCCGAGCGTCTGGCCGAAGCGCGGCAGGCAGTGGGCTACGACAAACTTCAGCTCGATCCAGCGAGACATACGGCAAGATTAGCTGTGCCCGAAATGCGTCTCGATCTCGGGGGCATCGCCACGGGCTACGCCGTTGACGAGGCGATGAAGCGGCTCCGGCAGCAGGGCATCGAGCGGGCCTTAATCGACGCCAGCGGCGACATTCTGGCGAGCGGCCCACCTCCGGGCGAACATGGTTGGAAGATCGGCGTTGCTCCGCTCGAAGCGGCCGCAGCCCCGAGCCGCTACCTACTGCTGCAAAACAGGTCGGTCACCACTTCGGGCGACGCCTTTCAGCACGTGGTTTTCGGCGGCAAGCGCTATTCGCACATTGTTAACCCCGCCACGGGGCTCGGCTTGACCGATCAATCGGCCGTAACCGTAATCGCAAGTGATTGCATCACCGCCGACAGCCTCGCCACGGCCGTCAGCGTACTCGGCCCCGAAAAAGGGCTGAAACTCATCGAAGCGACGCCCGACGCCGCCGCCTTGATCGTTCGCAACCGCGACGGCCGCTTAGAGACGGTGGTTTCCGAGCGGTTCGATCGATATGTCACCGCTCTACCCGAAAACCCATAGGCGACAAATCCGACAAATCGGTCGTTAGCACCAAAAGAGCCATATGCCACGCCAGAGACGGCCAAAGCCTCGGAAGCAGAAACGAAGTTCATGGGGACCAGCAGAAGATTAGGAACACTAATCAACGCTGATTTACGCTAATCAGATAGGACTTCGATCTTCCATCCTCCTATTAGCGAAGATTAGTGTTCCTGTGGTGTTTCTTTTGGTGCTAGAGATCGACAAATCCGTTTAATACAGAACCGGCTGGTTGGTCACTTGTCGTATTGGTCGGAGACGGCGAGCAGCTCTCCCAGTGGCAATTCAAAGCCAGGCAGGAGGGGCGTGCGGTACGTCTCGTCTTCGCCGATGACCCGCTTCGCCCAGCGGGCGCCGCGCCGATGATACACGGTGAGCGTGCGGCGGAAGCGGTCTACGATCCAATACTCAAGCACGCCGATGTCGCGGTATTCGTTTTTTTTCTCCTCGTAGTCCCGCCGCCGGTCGGCTGCTCGCGACGAGGGAAACTCGACGATGATCGTCGGTACGTCGCGGCGGGTGACCGGCCCACGACTTCGAGGTCGCCGCGCCAGTCCGGCCCAAATCACCCGATCACAACGGCGGTTTTGGCCGATAGTGCGGACGTTCTGCTCCGGCAACGTCAGGTCGAGCGACATGCCGTGCGGATGCGACTTTTGATAGTTCCGCAGCAAATAGCCTAACTCTTCATTTGCGTCGCGCTCTTCTTCGAGTGGAGGCGGAGTCACGACCAAAACTCCATGAATCAGTTCGTAGCGGTAGCCCAGTTCGAATTCGGCCTCTTCGAACTCGTCCAGCGTCATGATCGCGCCGGCGTCCCTCGGGCCATATGGCACCGTCGGCTTTGCGGTGATCGTCGGCATGTCTTGGTCTTCTGAACCTCTTATTTATACTTATCGCTGCTCAATCTTAGGCCGCTGTCGACACGAACGTCAGCCGCAGCCGTTGGGTCAGAGGTGACGTTACGTCATCGCTTCGACGGGTTCGCGGCGTTTGACCATGAGCACTTCGTTGCCGAGGTCGTTGTAGGTGACCTCGTCCATAAACGTGCGCATCAAGATCAGCCCTCGTCCGCCTTCGCGGCCAAGTGTGGTCGGGTCGTCGGCATCGGCTACCGGGGCTACGTCGAAGCCGGGGCCTTCGTCGCGCACCAGCAGCTTCAGCTCGTCGGGCGAGATTTGCACCTTCACGAAGATCTTGCGGCCCGCATACGGCGGCTCGTTGCGCCGCTGCTCCGCCAGGCCCAGGCTCAAGCCTTGCAGCAAATTGGCCCGGTCTTCCTGCATTTGCTCGAAGCTCAACTCGAGGTTGCCGCGATAGAGCGCGTTGAGCAGCGCCTCTTCCAAGGCAATGCCGATGCGGACCCTGCCCGTGGCGTCGCAAAGCTGCACCCTTTCGACCAACCGCTGCACGATGTCGACTAACGGGTCGATCAGCGACGAATCGTTCTCCAACGCGAGTGCAAACTCGGCGTGCTCGAGGCATTGCGCCAGGCGGTCGAGGTTGTGGTCCGCCCGCGACACGGCGAGCACCTGCTCGACGGTGTCAAGCAATTTGTTGGGCAGGGCCAATTTAGGCACGTAGCTGGCCGCCCCCGCCTCCAGCGCCTCGACCGCCAGATCTTCGCTGCCGTGGGCCGTCATCAACACCACCGGCACGTGCGGGTGCTCGTTGCGAATGCGCCGGATCAACTCCAAACCGTCGAGCTCGGGCATTTGCAGATCGGTCACCACCAGGTCGGGCTGGCTGTGCCGCATGGCTTCGAGTGCCGCGCGACCGTTCTCGGCGGTTTCGACGTTGATGGTCGTGCCTTTGCTGAGCAAACGCGTGGCCAGCCGAAGATCGATGGGAGAATCGTCGACGACAAGAACAGAAGGCATGCGCGGCCTCTCGCCGGAAAGAATCGTTCCGCTCAATAGACTCGGGAGAGAAGCGACCGTCAAGTTTGTTTCTGAGCCGATAGTGTCTTAACGCTGCGTTGCTGGCGTAGGGTGGGAC
>DASSFG010000052.1:0-6907 GCA_035694685.1 Pirellulales bacterium | reverse complement strand
AACGTCTCGTCGAAGCCGCGGCGGCCCGGTTGATACGGCGCTTCGTCGCCCAGGTGCCATTTGCCGAAAATGCCCGTGCGATAGCCGGCGGCTTTGAGCACCTGGGCGATGGTCGTGGCGTGCAGGTTCAGCCGCTCGCGTTCCAGGATCGTGTGCGTCACGCCATTCTTGAACTCGTGCCGCCCGGTCATCAGCGACGCGCGGGTCGGAGCGCAGGTCGGGCTGACGTGAAAATCGTCGAACCGCACGCTCTCGTCATATAGGCGGTCGAGGTTCGGCGTGCGAATCAGCGGATTGCCATGACGCCCCAAGTCGCCATAGCCTTGATCATCGCTCACCACCAGCACGATATTCGGGCGGCTACCGGCGAGCTCGGCGGCGATGCCATCGGTTGCCAAAAGTGCGGCCAAGACGGTTGCGAATGCGATCGGCAAGCGCTTGGTTGATTGCAGCAGTATGAGTCGCGATACTTTCTTCATTTGAAACATTACACCTGCTTAAATGCGTCCCATTCAATTCCAAGTTGGCGCACTGCGCCACGAACGGTGCCGGTCTTCAGGTCATCTCCGCCCCAATCCGGCAAAACCGTAACGGCGCCCGAAGCGGGATTGTGCCACTTGCGATGCGAGCCGGATCCGCTGCGAGGCAATTCGCGGCAGCCAAGAGAAGTCAGTTTCCTGGCCACCTCACGATATTTCATGGCAGCGTGACCAACACGTCGGCGGAGATGGCGCCATTCTGTCGGGACACCGCCAACTCACCGGGCAGGGTCCGTCCAGTATCGTGATACGCCTCAATGACGGCCGCAAACGCATCGCGAACATTTTCAATCGCGTCTTCAAAGGAATCGCCTTCCGTGATTAGCTCTGGAAGTAAAGGCGATGTGACTGTAAATCCACCTTCAGGTTGCGGCTCAAATACCAGCGGTAGTTTGTAGTGCATGTCAACCTCTGCCAATTTCTAACTGGGACAGCGCTACTTCTAAAATTACCTTAATCCCGGCGTTCCTGACACCATTTCTGTCGATGCGAGATGACCTCACTTCGCCTCAGCCTCACACGACGCCAGCGCCATGACGGCGAAGGCGGTGCCGCAGTGCGAGATGAAATGCTTGCTGTCTTTGTGTAGCGAACGCGTGATCCAGCGGCCGCTCTCACGCTGGTGCGTTTTAAGCCAGTCGATGCCGCGGACGATCGCCGGATCGTCAGCAGCGGCGCCCGCACGCCGCAACAGGTAGACCACGAAGCCGCTCCCATAGCCGTCGCTGGCGGTGTCCTGCGGCCCTTTGTCTTCACGTTCCCAATTGCCTAACGACGATAAGGCCCAGCCGCCGTCGTCGTGCTGCAATTGGCGAAGTTTGGAAACGACCGCGGCACGCCCGTCGGCACTCAAAAACTCCTCTCCGTAGGTGCTGGCCCAGAGGAGCAATGCTTCGTGATGCAGTGTGGGCGGCGGGCTGTTCTTGAGATATGCCTTGATCTTCTCGATGCCGGCACGGGCGTTGTCCGTGCTGCGATATCCTTCCGGCGCGACGGAAACGGCCAAAGCGGCGAGGGCCACGCCGTAGTCGTCGTCGTTCTCCATCGGCGGCCAGCCACACTTGAGCCACGACCAGCCGCCGTCGTCGCGCTGCACCGTCCACATGCGGTCGAGCGCGATCTTGGTGAGCGGGTGCAGCTTGTGCGTGGTTGACGCATCGTTGAAGGCCAGCGCCGCCGCGGTAGCCACTACTTCGGCATCCCAGCGCGGACCTTTTTCCGGCCAACGCTTTTCGACCAGTTCTTCCGCGGCGCGTCGAACTTCCGCATGCGCTGGCGCCTCGCTCGACACCAGCGGCCGGGCATAAAGATAGGCGTAATTCGTATGGCAGGTGAAGCAGTGCCGCTCTTTCTGCCAGGTGAGCGAAGCCGAATCGAGGAACCGCACCGCGCCCGCGAGCGAAAACTCCTTCGCCAGCGGTTCATCGAGCCGGTTCGGCCCCGGATTGCTGACGTTCTCCAGCGTGACGGCCTCATCCGCCATCGCCCAGGCTGCGGAGAGCCACGCCGTCAGAAAGAAAGCAGCTCGCGCATGTGTGCATCGAATCATCGCAATTACCTCCAAGAAAAAAGGACGCTGGCGATTATAGCCCACCGCTAGAGACACGAAAGCATTTCGACTAGCTTTTTCAGCCACGGATGAAACACAGGTGGAATACGGATGAGGGCATCGAGCCTGAGCTTCTATGAGAAAAGAGCCTTTGTCATCCGTGTTTGATCTGTGTTTCATCCGTGGCCCCGTCGCTATTCCTTCTCTGTCGTTCGTAGTTCAAAAGACGAAGCGTTTGAACTCGATCTTGTATCTTCCAAAGTTGATGAGCAGCCCAACCTTCACGCCGGTCGCCTTCAATTCGTTGAGGAGTTGCGGTTCGTCGGAGCAATATGACTTGGCTACCTTCAACTCGACGATTACGCAATCGTTCACCCAGAGGTCGGCCTTGTAGAGACCGACTTCCATACCCTTATAGCGTACGACGATCTGATTTTCGATTTCGGCTTTCAAGCCACGCGCCAGCAATTCAACCTGCATCGCCCTTTGATAGACGCGTTCCAAGAAACCATAGCCCAAAACGTTGTGGACTTCGAACGCGGCCACAATAATCGCCTCAGTGATCTCTTTATAAAGAAGCTCACGTTCCATGATTCTTATCTGTGTTTCATCTGTGTTTCATCAGTGGCCTCGTCTTTTTGCCTTTTGCCTTTTACACCGGCTCCTCCCATACGGTCCGATACGCCCCTTGCTGCTCGAAGTATTCAAGCAGCCGGCGATAAAAGGGATCGCTGGCGAGCGTGGCGCTGTCGCCGATGACAATCAACTTGCGACGAGCACGAGTGAGGGCGACGTTCATCCGCCGCACGTCGGCCAGGAAGCCGATCTCGCCCGTGGCGTTCGAGCGGACCAGCGAAATGACGATGGCTTCTTTTTCGCGGCCCTGAAAACCGTCGACGCTGTCGACTTCCAGGCCCGGCGAACGCAGCCGCTCGCGCAGCCAGCGTGCTTGCGCTGCGTAAGGCGTGATGACGGCCAAGGCGTCGCCCGGCAGGCCGGCCTGCATCAAGGCGTTGACTTTGCGCATCACCAACCCGCCCTCTTGCGGATTGAGCCGGCTTTCGCCGTCGGGCTCCTGCTCTTCGTCGTAGCCGGCGCCGGCCGTGTCGATGAACTCCAGCGGTGTCTGCGTCAGGTCGTTCGTTTCCATTCCCGGCAAGTCGCAGAGCCGGTGGCCGGCTACCTGGGCGTCGGCCACCAACTGGCCCTCATAGAATTCGTCGGACGAAAACCGCATGATCGACTCGTGCATGCGGTACTGTATGGTCAGCCGCCGCGACAGACTTTCGCCCGATCGGTTCATCAGCCGCTCGAACAAGCTTACGCCCAGCCCTTGCGCCGCGGCATCGTCGCTGACGATGGTCGGTGGAAGCTGGCAATGATCGCCGGCCAGTACCACGCGTTCGGCACGTGCGATGGCGATCCAGGCGCTGGGCTCGGTGATCTGGCAGGCTTCGTCGATCACCACCAGGTCGAAACGCCGCTGGCCGAGTAAGGCGTCGTCGAGACCCGTGGTCGTGGCGCAAACGACGCTCGCCTGGATCAATATCTGCTCGACGGCCTGGTCTTCCAGTCGCCGCGCATCGGCCAACAGCGACTTGGCCTCCTGCCTCGTCGCTTGCCGCGAGCCGGGGGCGGGCTTGGCGCGCGTGTAGCGGCCCGCCTTGCGAAACAAGGCCAGCGCCTCTTTCACAAGTTTGTGGGCCAACGCCACGTCATGGTGCTCTTCGACCAACAGGTCGAGCGTGTGCGCTTGAAGTTCAGGCAAGACCCGCGCGGGATGCCCCAATCGCACCGCGTTTTCGCCGGCTGCCACCAACCGCTCGAGCATATTGTCGACGGCGATATTGCTGCCGGCACAGGCCAGCACTTTTTCTCCACGTCGCAAAGCGCGGCGGATGAGCTCGACGACCGCGGTCGTTTTGCCGGTGCCCGGCGGGCCGTGAATCAGGGCCACGTCGCGCGCCGCAAGCGCGAAGCGCACGGCGTCTTGTTGCGGTCCATTGAGCCCCGCATTGAGCGGCTCCTCATCGACTTCGTCTTTGAATCTCGCCTCGCGTTCGCCGAGCAGCACTTGCCTCAGTTCGGCCAGCCGGTTGCCACGCGCGGAGCGAGCGCGATCGAGGGCCGTCTTTTGCCGCACGAGCGCGACTTCGTCGTTGGCCAGGTCGAACCGCCAGGATTCAATCTCGTTGATTTCGTCGGGCAAGTAATCGAGCGCCACTTCGATCGTGGCGGGAAACTTTTGCGACACCACGCCGCGCCACGGCCCGGGTCCGGCTTGCATGCCGGAGAGCAACACGGGACTGCCCGTATCGAGCCGTGTCCAGGGCAGCTCACCGCGAGTGCGTTTGGCGAAGCGGACCAGATAGCGTCCGCCCAAACCGGCGTCTTCATCGATCACCACGAGATCGACGAGCGCCATGCCGCTTTTCTCTGCCTCCGCCGGTTTCAGCCTACGGCGGCGCTCGACTGCACGCTGCGCTTCGGCGCGGTTCTCCAGATCGAGCAATTGGGTCAGGCGTTGGAAGTGATCGAGAAGGGGCGGCATCTGCTTCAAAAAACGACGTAGACTGAGACGCGACCAACGAGCGGTGAACGGTGGCTACATGACCGTTCGACGATACCGAACGGAGAGAATGTGGATTTCTGTTTCCGAATCGTCGTAACAGAACTCCATCAATGACGCGAACACACAGGGGATAAGCTTCTCCAATGTATCGCGATCGATCTGTCTCAATCCCTCGAAGGCGTTAGGACTGACAATGACGTTGTAGCTCACCGATTGCTTCCGCCAACGGTTTTCCTCGCCCTTCATGAATGTCGCGTTCCGCTCTGATCATACTGTCGACGTCGAACTCGTGGAGCGAGATGTCGCGTACCGCCGACCGGAATTCTTCGGCCTTCTCGACCTGGTAGTTTCTGGACTCAAACCACCGGATGGCGCTTTCCACGGCTGCGCAGGGTTTTAGCCACTCGCGATATCCCTCGAGGAACGCTTGCGTCACCTCCGCGTTGCATGCCATCGAACCGCGGGCCATGGCATCTTGCACGGTGTGCGACCGTTCTTTCATCAGTTTAAAGAGACTGAGGCCGATCCCAATAAACTCTTCCAAGTCACGGCATCTCATCGCGGTCTCGTGCTCACTCTTCCACTCTTCCTGCATCGCTTGTTGCTGATACAGGTGCAGGTGCTCTTTGAAGTAGCGTAGCAAACCGCCGTTGGCCATGTTCATCTTTCGCCTCCCGACATCAACGTGCGCTTCCGCCGCCTACGCAAAACCTTTAATTCTAGACTACCATGTTGCAAGCGAAATCACTACCTCCACGAATTTGCGGCACTATTGCACCGGCGTGTTGTAGCCCGGATCGAAGCTGGAGACGGTGGTCGTGAAGTCGATCTTGTTGCGCTTGGCGAGGGCCCGCAGGGCCTTTTCAAAATACTGCACGCGGTAACTCCCTTGCCGGTGCGCCCACAGAAACGCCTGCTCGACCATGTCTTTGGGCAACGTCCCTTTTTTGACCTGGGCCAGCACTTGGTGGAGAAACTGAAACTCCACCGGCCGCATTGCCCGCAGGCCACGTTCGAGCTGTATCTTCAGGCTGACCCGCGTAGTGCCGTCGGTCATGATCGTGTCATCGGCGACTGCCGCGCGAGCGAAGCTCAAGCATGCGAGCGTCAGCAGTACCGTCAGTCTTCGCATGATTCGTCTCCGGCAACGTTCTGGGCCTGCGGCACTCGGCCGGAATCCATCGGCTCTTCGCGGGCGCCGCTTGAGCTTTTTCGACTGTTTCTGCCCGGCGTTTCGCATCGGTCGTGGCTCGACAATTCGGGCCGCTCGTTGCCCACTTCGTCGGGCAAGACGGGTTTAAATACGTGGTGTGCAATGAGCGAGTGGGCAAGTGAATAGGCGCCGAGCGGGCCGCAGCCACCGGTGGCTGCCCAGATGAGACTTACCGCTAGCCAGGAAAGCAATCTTGTCCGCCCCTGGATCTCGGGCCGCCGGAACGAGCCTTCGGCCGATGGGACAAGTTGGCATTTCGTCGGCAAGGAGCACCAATGATAGGCGGTCGCGAACAGTCGCATCGACCACCATGCCATGAGCGATCGGGTCGAGCTGCGACGGCGATTCCGGCACGCTTAGGAAGAAATGAATTTGAGGTGAGGGCCAACTTGTACTCGGAGAGGCGGCGCGGTGTCAAGATCGAAAGGCCCTCGTCATGTCTGCAGAATACATAGCTTGGGCATCAGAAGTCGCCGCGGGTCGATCCGACTTCGGCTGGCCGACTTTCCGGTGAAGACGGGCCAAAGTGAAAGTCGTGCCAGCGATCGGCCGCAGCGACGGGTGCGGCCACGAGAATAACGTCGTTCCGGTCCTCGGGCAGCGGACCGATGACAGCGGCCCAGCGACAGAAAAGGCTGGGCGCTGAAACAAGGGCGAGGACCATCGAGGCCGTCTTAAGTTCGTCGAAGATTTCTCGCATGTCGTCCGCTCTTTGGCAAGAATTATGCCGAGCGGCATGCAACGCGCACTCATTCGTCGAGCAACCTTGTGAGAGCGCGCCATGACCTACAAGCTCCAGTTGACAGAGAAGCCAGACCATGCGGTGGTGGTCACGTCGGTCGAGGAACAGCCGTTGGCCGTGATCCGAGACGAAGTCAGGCTGCACGGCTACCAGGTTGGCCCGGTGGAACACGAAGCTGACAACTATCGCTTTGAGGCCAGGTCGGACGAACCCGGCAAAGTTCGCGAGTTTCTGATGGGGCTCGATGATGTTGAACTGAATGCCTGATCACATTCATTTAGGATGGTCCTAC
>DASSFG010000051.1:0-2240 GCA_035694685.1 Pirellulales bacterium | reverse complement strand
AACGCGGATGATTTTGGCCTCAGTGCCGGAATCAATCGAGGGATTATCGAAGCGCACGAGCGGGGCATCGTGACCAGCGCCAGTCTGATGGTCCGCGGGTCCGGGGCGGCGGCTGCCGCGGATTATGGCCGGAAGGATTCTCGACTGAGCGTCGGTTTGCACATTGATTTGGCCGAATGGATTTTCCGTGACGGTGCCTGGACGCCGCTGTATCAGGTTGTTGAGCTCGCTGATCCGGCCGCTGTCGAGCAGGAAGTTTTGAGGCAACTCGATGCGTTCAATGACTTGCTGGGACGACCGCCGACGCATCTCGACTCGCACCAGCACATTCACCGCGACGAACCGCTGCGGACGGTCGCGCAGCGTTTGGCCGCGAAACTGAAGGTGCCATTGCGGCACTTTTCAGCCGTGCAATACTGCGGCAGTTTTTACGGTCAGTCGGCGAAAGGCGACCCAGTGCCCGAGGCCATTCGCGCCGACGCCCTGCTCGCCGTTCTTCGTTGCCTCCCGCCGGGTATCACCGAGTTGGCCTGCCATCCCGGCTATCCTGATGACGTTGAGACCACGTATCGCGCGGAGCGCGCCTGCGAAGTGGCGGCGCTGTGCGATCCGCGACTGCGACAAGTTGCGCTGGAACAGCGCATCGAACTCGTCAATTTCTCGGCGATCGCTGATTGATGCCAGCGATGCCCAGCAGCTCATACACGCGAGGATCAGCCAACGTGTCGGCGACGAGCGTCGCGCCGGTGAAGTCGTGATGCCGGCTGTGCTCGCCGGGCACGGCGACGACGACCGCGCCGGCCGCGGCAGCCGCGCGGCAGCCGTTCTGGCTGTCTTCGAAGACGACGGTCTGGCCCGGCTCCAGATCGAACCGGGCCGCCGCCTTGAGATAAATCTCAGGGTGCGGCTTGCCGTCGACCACGTCTTCGGAGGTAAGCAAGAATTGAAACCGCGGTTCCAGCTCGAAGCGCCGCAAAACGTCCGTCGTGAATCGCCGACCGCTGGAAGTCGCCACCGCCTTGGGGATGCCGGCTCGCTCCAGCGATTCGAGCAACTCCGGCACGCCGGGCATGAATTCCAGCCGCTCGTCGAGAATGGCCGGAAAGATCTCGGCGCTTTCCTCCGCCAGCGTCTCGACGGTATCGCTGAGATTGTGGTAGTCGATCATCATTTGCAGCGCCACGCGGCCCGGCCGGCCCATCATGGCGTGCAGCAGCTCCGGGCCGAACTCGCACCCTCGCCGCCGCAGCACTTCGCTGCCCACTTGCTGATACAACTCCTCCGTATTGAACAGCAGGCCATCCAGATCGAAGACGGCCGCGCGGGGCGGCGCCGCGCGCCTGTTTCCATTCGCCAACGTCAAAACTTTGCCGTCCTTTCTGTTCCGGGCCACCTTAAACCGACGTATTGGACTGGCGGCATCAATAATGGTATCGGCGCCTGCTGGCAACGGCTAGCTGGGGAGCTGGGGTCGGTCGGCACAACGGCTCGTGCGATCAGTTGCCCGATATGTTATGTATATGCTATTATGTATGTGAAGGAACCCTCACAACCATGCAGAGAACCACCATCATGCTTCCTAACGATCTGCGCGCGCGGGCCCAGCGCCGCGCACGGGAGTTGGGAATGTCACTCGGTCAATTCATTCGAGAATCGCTCGCAGCCAAGCTTGGCGGTGGTGAGAATGAGGCGGAAGATCCGCTCTTTGCTGACGACGCCGCGTTCGCGGGCGAGGTGCCTGACGATTTGGCCCGCAACCACGACCGCTACCTCTACAACGATAAAGCGTGATCTTCGTCGATAGCGGCGCTTTCTTGGCGCGATACTTGAAGAACGACCAGTACCACGTCCGCGCTCAGGCCGCGTGGCGGCGTTTGGCAAAGTCTCGCGAGCGCTGTGCGACCACGAACTTCGTGCTTGACGAAACATTCACGTTGCTGGGCCGCCGTGCCAACTATGAGTTTGCCGCCGAGCGAGCCCGGACGATCTACGATTCGAGCTTCCTTCTGGTCCTCCGCCCCACGAAACCTGACGAACTCGAGGCCCTCGACTGGTTCGAGAAGTTTTCCGATCAGCAAGTGAGTTTTACCGATTGTGTCTCATTCGCGATGATGCGCAGCAATAAGATCAAGCGGGCCTTTACCTTCGACTTGCACTTTCAGCTTGCGGGATTCGCCGTTTGGCCGTGAGAGCTACGTAGAGCAGCGTGCCTACACTAACATTGATACGGCCGCTTTTCA
>DASSFG010000050.1:0-7382 GCA_035694685.1 Pirellulales bacterium | reverse complement strand
GGATCGGGTGTTCTTGGGACACGGCCATCGCGACCGAAGTTCGGGGAGAAGGACTTGAACCTCCATCACCTGGTTCAAAGCCAGGCAGCCTACCGTTAGCCGATCCCCGACCAAAAAAGTGCCCTGCGAGAGTCGAACCGGGCACCGCCGCGCAGCGGTGGTCGGCCAGCTTGGAAGGCTGGAGCCTTTGCCCCTCGGCCAAGGGCACGTGAAGGCGGAAGGAGGGAGAGTCGAACTCCCAAGGCATTGCTGCTCAACCGCTTTCGAGGCGGCTGCCATCGCCAGTTGGCTTGCCCTTCCGTTTCGTCGTGAGCTGCGGTGGCAGGAATCGAACCTGCGTCAGGGCGATTAACAGTCGCCTGCCCGTACCAGCACGGGCTCCACCGCAATAAGTCGGCGTGGCCGGATTTGAACCGGCGCTCTCGTGCTCCCGAAGCACGCGGAATCCCAGGCTTTCCTACACGCCGCTAAAGAGCACCCAGCCGGAGTCGAACCGGCACTTTCTGCATGGCGAGCAGGTAGGCATCCGCTACATCATGGGTGCGTGAGCGATTCAGATTGTCAAAGATCGAGAGCACCGGGCGGGAGTCGAACCCACGTTGCCGCATAACGAGTGCGGTGTCTTCGCCGCTAGACGACCAGTGCCTGTTTGTCGCAAGTGGGACCAGACGGACTCGAACCGTCACCAGCCTGGTTAAGAGCCAGGTATGCTGCCGCTAACACCTTGATCCCGTGCTGTGTTGTTCGCTACTGCCAATAGGCACGGAAGGAATCGAACCTTCGGCCAGGGCCTTATAAGAGTCCCGCTCTGCCACTGAGCTACATGCCGCAGTGGGGCCGGAGGGAGTCAGTCCCTCACCCTTCCGCCTAAAAGGCGGATGCGCTACCGTTACGCCACGACCCGATGATGCTGGTCTGGCGTATGCGTTTGAGCCGCTGTCGTTGTCGCATTCTTCTTCTCCTCGTGCTTGAAGTAGTCCGGGGTGGAGTCGAACCAACCGCCGGCGACGTATCAGATCGCTATGCTTCCGTTACAACACCGGACCAAGTTCGAAGTCGGGATGGTGGGAGTTGAACCCACTCGCTCGTGCTCCCAAGGCACGCGGGCCCGCCGTTACCCTACATCCCGTTGTTTCGTGTCAGTCAGAACGACCGGACTCGAACCGGCGATCTCCTGGCCCCCGACCAGGCGGAATGGCCGCTTTCCTACGTTCTGATTGCGAGTAGCTCGTCGGGGAGTCGAACCCCGGTCTCCGGCTTGAAAAACCGGAATCCTAAGCCGCTAGACGAACGAGCCGCATGTTGTTTGTCAGTGGGTCGGGAGGCGCTCGAATCCTCGTCTCCTGGTTTTCAGCCAAGCGCTATACCGTCTCAGCTACCGACCCGTGGATTGTGCGTTAGCCAACGAAAAAAGGCCCGGTGTCTCGTGACGCCGGGCCTTTGATGAGCCTTGCTTTGCCACCGCCGGCCGGCAGGCCGGGCAGTATTGAACAGTGGCCGAGCGTCACAAGCGCAACCGATGCGCGGGGAGCAGGTTCGCCGGTTGACCGGTAAACGAGCATGTCCCTATGCGTTCGTTGGTGATGCTTGGCCGTATGGTCATCATGGGAAAATCTCGCTGGCCTTCTTGGGGCCGTCGTTAGAAGCGGCACAAGCCAACCACGCGATCGGCGGTGTCCGCTAGGTTATACCTAGATAGACGCCGAAGGTTTCACGAGGTTCACGAAATTCTTCGCTATAGCATCTTGCTGACCGGCAACGGGCACCACTTCGGATAGCGCCCGCAAAGGAAGTGCCTGAGGCTTCCGTCAGCATCGGGCTCAATGGTCCGCTCATTCTAGCGTAAAATCGGGCGATAGTCGTGCCGGCCAGCAGATTTGAGGTACGTTGTACGCGGCACTAGCGTTGGGCGGGCGCATGCCGGATAATCTGACGCGTGAATTCAGCGCTGCCCACAATCTATCTTGCACGTCACGGCGAGACCGAGTGGTCGCTGGCGGGCAAGCACACCGGTCTGACCGATATTCCACTGACGGCAAAGGGGGAAGCGAATGCTCGACAGCTTGGCGAACGGTTGCGCGGCTTCACCTTTGCCCAAGTCTGGACGAGCCCCCTGAGCCGCGCACGACGCACCTGCGAATTGTCCGGTTACGGCGACAGGGCGAAAGCAGATGCCGACCTGGTCGAATGGGACTACGGCGATTATGAGGGGCGACGCACCGCCGAAATCCGGCAGCAGCGGCCCGATTGGCTGCTGTTTCGCGACGGTTGCCCCAACGGCGAATCGTTTGCGGCCCTGACGGCGCGCGCCGATCGCGTCATCGCGCGGCTGCGCAACATCAGCGGCGACGTGCTTTTGTTCGGGCACAGCCATTTTAGCCGCGTTCTCGCCGCGCGGTGGTTGGGGCTCGTGGTTGAAGACGCACGGCTCTTCATCCTAGGCACCGCCTCGTTGAGTGCGCTTAGCTACGAGCATACGCTTGAGGAGCCGGCCATCCGCTTCTGGAACGACAGCCGCCACTTGCAAGGATAGCCGGCACGTTACCTAATGCACTTTGATAAAGAAACGGGCGGCCGGTCTTGCGGAGGATGGGGCTTCCTAGCCCGTCACCTCGCACGGTGACGGCCTGGGAAGGCCATCCTCCAATAACGTCGTCCTTTGCTTGCCAACCCATGAACGTTGGGGTCCAACGCATGCAGAAGTTATTTTAGGCCGCTCCTCGAATTGACAACGGACCCGGGCCAATTATCCTGCCAACATGGGTATTGCGTCGGCTTTTGTTTATGCCCTTGCGGCATTGCTGTTCTTACACTCCTCCGCGGCGGCCGATCCGCTGGCGGAGAAGATCGGCGTCTTCATCGATGAAGGCCCTTACAAGCACGGACACTGGGGAGTTCTCGTGGCCGATCTGGGCTCGGGCGACGTGCTGTTCGAGCGAGCGCCCGACAAACTGTTTGCGCCTGCATCGGTCACCAAGCTGTACTCAGTCGCCGCCGCACTCGACGCGTTCGGCGCCGACTATCGGTTTGAAACGCCGATTTACGCACGTGGCCAAATCGACGCTGAGGGCAAGCTTCAAGGCGATCTGATTCTCGTGGCCAGCGGCGACCCGACCTTGGGAGGCCGGGCCGGACCAAACGGCGAAATCGCCTATACCAACAGCGACCATATCTACGGCGACGGCGCCGTGCTTACCGATGGCGATCCTCTGGCGGGGCTGAATGAACTGGCCGCCGCCGTCCGCGCGTCCGGAGTTCGCCACGTGCGCGGCGACGTACTCGTCGACGATCGTCTCTTTGAACATGCACGCGGAACCGGTAGCGGACCTGCGCTGCTTACGCCGATCGTCGTCAACGACAATCTGATCGACGTCGTCGTAACCCCGGCCACACCGGGATCGCCCGCCAAGGTCGTCTGCCGACCTGTCAGCGCCAGTCTGCCGATCGACGCACAGGTGGAGACCGTGGCGGCCGAAGCACCCACGTCGGTCACCGTGGCGTCGCCTGACGACCGGTGTTTGGTCATTCGCGGCCAAATCGCGGCGGGCCGCAAGCCACTGCTGCACCCGCAGGAGGTGGCCGATCCTGCATCGTTCGCCCGTTCGCTGTTGATCGAAGCGCTGCGACGGGCCGACGTATCGATCGAAGCATCGCCGCTGGCCAAAAACCAAGCCGACCATTTGCCCGACCGCAGCGACTACGCCGGCATGCGGCGCGTAGCACAGCTCACCTCGCCGCCGTTTTCCGAGTCGGCCAGGTTGATTCTTAAGGTCAGCCACAACCTGCACGCCAGCATGCTCCCGCTCTTGCTGGCAACCAGGCACGAAGAGCGCACGCTGGCCGACGGCTTGAAGCATCAGCGGCAGTTTTTGATCAAGGCAGGCGTCGACGCCGACTCCATCTCCTTCGGCGGAGCGGCCGGCGGCGATCCGGCAGACTATGTGACGCCGCGGGCAACCGTGGCCCTGCTGCGCTACATGGCAACCCGCGACGACTTTGCGGTGTTTGATCGAGCGTTGCCCGTGCTGGGGGAAGACGGCACCTTGGCCCACGCCGTGCCAGCCGGCAGCCCGGTGCGTGGTAAGGCACAAGCAAAAACGGGCACCATGTTCTGGCACAACCGGTTGAACGGCGGCTCGATTCTGACGAGCAAGTCGTTGGCCGGGTATTTGACCGCTGCCAGCGGACGCCGCCTGGCTTTCGCCGTGTTTGTCAACAATTTGCCTACTAAGACTTCCGGCGACCGAGAACGGATCGGCAAAGCGCTCGGGCAGCTTTGCGAAGTGATCTTCGAGTCGCTGTAGCTTGTCAAAGCGACGACGTTCGCTGAAGAGTTCGAGAAGCTGAAGTTGACGGACGAGCAAAAGCAAAAGCTATCGGCCATTGCCGATGAGCAGCACGCGAAATCCTTTGCAAACATCGAGAACCGCGGCGGCAGAGAAAAGTGGCAAGAGATCATCAAGGAGTCGAATGCGAAGTCGATGGCGGTTTTGACTGATGAGCAGCGGGACACATTCACCAAGATGCAAGGCGACAAGATCGACCTGCCTCAGGACGCCGGTTTCGGCGCCGGCCGCCGGTCATAGGTTACTCCGCTGCCTACAACAAAACATCGCGTGCGGCTGTTCTTTTCTCCGCACGCCAGGACTGGCTAACGCTTGCACAAGGAGCAGAATAGCTTGGCGTGTTGAGAACGGCGCGCCATTTTCGCAGCTAAAAGGGTGGGACAAGCGAGCTTGCGGTTCGCCGGCCCACCATCGCGAATTTCGTGGTGGGCCGGCACTCGCTAAAGCGAGCTTGTCCCACCCTACATCCTCAAATCGCGACGCTACAAAAAACTGCTGCGCGTCAGGCCGCCAGGTCGATCGGCCCGGTGGGGCACTTGAGCTGAAAGAGGCCGAAGATCTCCTGCCGTGTAAGGCCGCTGTGTTTGTGCGGTTCGGTGTCGGAAAAGATCGTGTCGAAGATCTCGCGCTTTTCTTGCAAAATCTGGTCGATGCGTTCTTCGATGGTCGCCAGCGCCAGGAAACGAGTGACTGTCACCGGGCCGGCGGCGCCGATGCGGTGGACGCGGTTAATCGCCTGGTCTTCAACGGCGGGGTTCCACCAGCGGTCGAACAGAAACACGTATTGAGCGAATTGCAGGTTCAGCCCCACGCTGCCAGCCCCGTAGCTGATGAGCAATAACGGCCGGCGGCGGTCCTCTTTAAATTCGCGAATCACGTCGTCACGCTTTTTCGACGGGATGCCCCCGTGATAGGCCAGCGGGTGATACTCGGCCAGGCGGCGAGCGAGTTTGTCGAGCGTGCCCACCCACTGACTGAACACGAGCGCCTTTTGCCCGCTGGCGGCGATCTCTTCCACGTCCGCCGCCAGTCGTTCGAGTTTGGCGCTGGCGCCCGTGGCCGGGTCGAAATTGCAAATCTGCTTGAGCCGCAGCACCAACTCAAACACGTGCTGGATCGTGGCGCCCTCGCCCAGCTCGGTCAGCCGCAACACTCCCTCATCTTCGGCCAGCCGATAGCTCTCACGCTGCTCGGGCGTGAGCGTGACGTCGGCGTCGCGGAACATCTTGGGCAGCAGCTCAGTGAGCACCTTGTCTTTGGTGCGGCGCAAGACATAGTCGCTCGCCAGCTTGCCCATGCGGCCCGGCTTCATCTGCGGATACAGATAACCCGGCGAAAGGAACTCAAAGATGCCCACCAGGTCGTCGGGGCTGTTTTCGACCGGCGTGCCCGTCAGCGCCCAGTTGCGGCGGCGGGAGATTGACCGCACGATCTGCGACGTGCCGCTGGAACGGTTCTTGATCCGCTGCGATTCATCGAGCACGACCAGATCGAAATTGAGCTCGGGCGTAAACAGCTCCCGGTCGCGGTGCAACAACTCGTAATTGGCGACTTTGATGGGCGTCTCGGGAAGCTGCCATTGCCAGCGGCGGCGGGTCTGGTCGCCCTCGATCAAGGTCACGGGAATCTCCGGCGCCCACTGTTGAAATTCGCGCTGCCAATTGGTCATCAGCGGCTTGGGGCAGACGACGAGCACGGTGCGCAGTTCGCCCGCGTGCAACAACAAGCGAATGGCCGTGATTGCTTGCATGGTCTTGCCCAGCCCCATCTCGTCGGCCAGGATCGCTGCATAACGAGGGTATAGAAACGCCACGCCTTCGAGCTGGTAGTGGAACGGCTGAAACGGCATGTGCAGTGAGGGGCTGCCGATGATCGTTTCCAGCGACGGTTGCAATGTGTAAAAGAGGCGGTCTTCCAGCTTGATGATGTCGCGCGGCGGCTGGATGCGCGTCGCCGTGCTCGCCGGTCTCGCGGCGGTCGACAGCGCCGCGACGGCCGCCGGAGGCGATCGTATCGGCAGCTCGACGCCCGCGGGAAAATAGAAGTGCCGAGTTTTGATGAGCGGCGCCGTGAGGGCCATGCTCGCCACGCCCGGCGGAGAGATCTCGATGCTCAAGCTGGTGGCCGCGCCGGTGCTAAGAGCGATTGGTGCGAAAGTCGCCAGCCCATCGGCGCAGAATACCGATTCGGACGTGGCCTGCCACGACCACTCGCCACAGCCGGTGATCGCTACGACTGGGTGGCTCATCGGCTGGCCCGCTGGGCTTCTTCGATGGCGCCGCGAATGCGATCAAAGGGTTCCGATAAGTCGAAGTGCTCGGCCATTTCCGCCAGCCGCTCGACAAACTCGGTCTCGTCCTGCGGGTGCCGCGCCTGGACGGCCAGGCGGTTGCGGCCCAACACGAAGCTTTTCAGTTCCAACTGGCCATGCGCTCGATCGACCCGCAATCGAGCGGCGCCTTTCTGTTCGGTTGTCGGCTGTGGTTCGTGGGCTTCCACCAGCGCGACCGGCAGCGAGACAAATTCACGCGCGGCAAGCACCGGGGCGACATCGGTGCAAACGGCCAACGGCTTGGACTTGCTCTTGGCAATCAACGTCTGACCGATCTGCTCTCCATAGAGATACGGTTCGAGCGTTGGGCCATAGAGGATTTCCTGGGCCCGGTTCGGCTTAACGGGGGCCGTGCAGTGAAATTCCAAAGGACGGCCATTGGCGTTGAGCAGCAGATAGCCGCCGAAATAGCCGTGAACCTCATGTTGCACAACCGTGAGAAAGCCCAACGTCATTGTCGCCCGCGACTCGCTCACTCAGTTGCTCCCATTGTGCCCATCTTGCCAGCTCGTTTCGTGCGGCCACCGAATAGGAATCGGGCCGGGGAGTGAACGACTTTAACGGCAATCTGACGATGGAGAACGGCGGCGTCTGGCGTTTCGTCGCCAATTGATAAAACAAAGCGATGCCAGCGTTGCTGGACCGGGAAGCCACGCCAAACACGTCGGCCAGGGCGGCGAACCGACGTTCGTGCCAAAGAAGTC
>DASSFG010000049.1:0-4348 GCA_035694685.1 Pirellulales bacterium | reverse complement strand
AAATCGGGCGCGACGATGACGGTTGGCGCATCTCACCGACGCTGAACCTTTTCTTTATCGCCGGCCTGGTAGGTCTCGTTTGGCTCGCCACCGATAGTTCAGTCGGCGATCCCGAAGCGCGCAAACGGCTGTTTCGCCTGCGCACCAACCTGGTGCTGGCCGGCTTGGCGATGTGGTTCTTCTTCGGGCCGTCGATCGGCGATGTCGGACTGCCCGATGCGTCGCCGCCTGCAACCGTGCAGGGCACGCCCGCCTCGGTCCCCCCGAACGGGCACCCAACGCTTCCGGTCGGACAGCAGCCGCCATCGTCGCCTTCGCACGGCCATACGAGTCAATTCACCTGGGGCCGCCCTGCCGCACCGCGGCCAGAGGGGACTTGGAAGCCGGGCGACGGACTGCGCGCCATGGCACAGATGCTCGAAGACGCGACCGGCCAAGGCGGCCCGGCCGGTAAGTAGGTCAGGCAAGGTCCGGTACTGATCTCGCCCAATTTGCCACAAATTGGCATACTCCGCCGCCAAACGATCGCTCGGGCTTTGGCACGGCCGTTGGGCCGATGCCGGTCGCTATTCGGACCTATCTATTGCGTTTTGTAGAAATTCGTCGATTGCCGGCCACCATTGACAGCCGCATCGCGATGCTCGCGGCCGTGGTGATGCTTGCGCTCGAAGCCTTGCCGGCCCAGGCTGGCGGCCCCCCATCGCCCCTCGATGATCCGTTTGACGATGCGCTTTCGGATAACCTGCTGCCGCAGCCGCCGGCATGGCAGCAAAAGCCGCCTTTCGCCAAGTATTCCAATCGTTTTGCGGCCGATGCCGAGAAGGCAATGAAGGAGATCAAACCAACTCGAACGCCTTGGCGGCCCTTTCGCTGGGTGTCGCAAGAGATTGGTTGGTATTTGCCTGCCCATGCTCCGCCCCCACGTTTACTTTCCGTCGTCGATGAGCCGGCACAGACGCAGCCCGGCGATACTGCAGAATTTCCGGCGGCGGAATGGCACGGGCTGACGCTGGTCACGCCGCCCATCAAGAAGAACGTCTGGCTGGCGTATCCAATGTATCTCGAGAAGTTCGCCGGGGCCTTTTTGGCCGACGAGCCGATCGAAAATCGCCTGCACAACGGGGTGGGCTTTCTGGCGGGGCTACGCACTGGCTGGGACTATGCTGAGCACTGGGGCGTCGAAAGCCGGCTGGCTTTTGCCCGCACTCAATTAGGCGGCTCGGCACTGCCGACCGAGGCCCACGAGAATTTCGTCATCTGGGACGCCATGTGGCTCTGGTACCCGATTGCCAACACGACTTGGCGACCGTTCCTGTTGGCAGGGCCGGGCTTGACGTTCGTGCGTTTCATCGACGACCGCGGTGTGCGGCTCGACCAGACCTTCTTTCACGTTCCGCTTGGCTTTGGCATCAAGCATCGTTTTGGCAAGCAGCACGCCTTTCGCTTCGACGTGGTCGATGACCTGCTCTTCGACCAGCTTTATCCGCGTCACGTTTTGAACCAGTTTTCGTTTGTCGGCGGCTTTGAGTGGCGGTTCGGCAATCCGTTGCCGTGGTAACTCCCGCCCGCTAAGTGATGATTGGCTGGGGAACTTGGACCATCGCCAAATGGACTGTAGGCATGACGCGTCTTATAATCATGGAACTGAAAGAATTATCCCGTTGGAGCGGAATCGTGTTCGAGCGCATTACGTTTGATGCAGGCATTCTGGGCGGCCGCGCGTGTATCCGTGGTATGCGAATTCCCGCGTCGGTGATTGTTCGGCAGGTTGCGCACGGCGCCAGTTGGGATGAGGTACTAGTCGATTATCCCGATTTGGAGCGTGAAGACATCCAACAGGCACTCGAATATGCCGCCTGGTTGACGCAGGAAGAAATCCGAACGGCGTGAGGCGGAGAAAGATGCGATTCCTCGCCGACATGGGGGTTTCCATTCGTGTCGTTGAATGGCTGCGGTGCGGCGGACATGAGGTCGTGCATTTGCGCGAGGAGGGCCTGCAGAAGTTACCGAATGGTGACATTTTCCAAAAAGCAGTTCGTGAACAGCGTATCGTCCTTACCTTCGACTTGGATTTTGGCGAGATTCTTGCCGGTTGCGCGGGCCAATTGGTTAGCGTCATTCTTTTCCGGCTTCACAACACGCGAACTGAATTCGTGATTCGGCGTCTCGGCGATGTTTTAATGCAGTCTTCGAACGACCTGTCGAATGGCGCGATCGTGGTTGTCGAAGATGCACGACACCGAGTTCGTAAGCTCCCGATCGGTAGCTGATATCGTGCGCTTCAGCCCGGCCTCTATGAAGCGGAACGTAACGCGTCGAGCGCCAGCTCGACTTCGCGGAACGGACGCGATTGTACGAGCTCGGCGCCGTCGCGCAGGGGAGCGAGAAGGCGGCCGAGCAGCTCGCGCTCGAGCCATTCGGCCAGCCATGTGGCACGCAGTTCGGCGTAACGGAGCTGCAAGCGGCGAAAGAGGCGAGACGCGGCCTGCGTCACGCCTTCGCCCGTCACACTGACCACGGCTTCGCCGCCCACCGTCGTGCCGCCCGCAATCACGGCTTCCGTTGCCAGGTGGCTGGCCGTTTGGCCGGCGACGTGGGCGGCCGCATGGCCGACAACACCGCCCGCCAAGATCCAGCCGCTGACGGCCAACGTCACGGTGATCGCCGGTCGGGCCAACGCCGCGGCATGATCGAGCGAACGCAAGACGTTGACGGCGCCGGGGTTTCCCTCGCCCCAACGATCGAGCTCCGCACGCAAGAACGTGCGGTAGTCGTCGTCGAGGGCGGGCAAGGCGGCATGGGCCGCCGCCACGCGGGCCAGCAGCGATTCACGCGAGGCGCCGCTCAGCATCGAAGCCAATCGCGGACGCAGCACGTCGTTGCCCACCTGCGACAACCGATCGAGCTCGGCCAGCAGCTTTTCGACCGCTTCGACGATGGCCTGCCGTTCGCGAGTGCGGAACGTCTCTTTCGGACGCTCGGCCTCGCCCCGTGCCGCCCGCCAGGCTTCGCGAATCGGCCAGGAAACGCCCTGCCCAACCCTGCGGTAAAAGGCGTGAACCTTTCGCGACCAGCCGCTACGGCGGTCATCCCACCAGCCGCGGATTTCATCGACCAGCAACCGTGGCGGCAGGGTTGGCCAGTCGACGCCGGCCATTTCCGTGGCATTCAGGGCCGCACTCGCCGCGGCGAATTCAGAACCGGCGTCGCGCAATTGCCAGAGCCAGGCGGGCACGCCCGTCTCGCGATCGAGCAGGCGGCCCAACGCGCCGCGGAAAGTGCGCACCTTGATGGCGTCGAAGTGCAAATGGGCGAGCTCGCTTTGCAATGAGGCCGGTTCGCCGGCCGCTTCGGTGCCGTCGAGACCCACGTCGTAAAACGGCAGCCGAAGACCGTTGGCCGCGGCCCGGTCGTAAGGCACGACGTATACGTGCTCGGGCCGGGCGCCGGTTTCGCTCGTGAAGGTCGCCAGCCATTGCGGCCAATACTCGCGGTCTTCAGTCAGGTCACACTGGTTGAAGACGACCATCACCGGCTTGTCGGCCTCGGCCGCCTTGCGAAAGAACTGCTTGACGGCGGCGTCGTTGTACTTTTGTTGCGTCAGCACGGCAATCAGCACGTCGGCCACGCGGCGCACCTGGTCGGCGCGGCGCCAATTGACGACGACGTCGGAATCGACGTCGGGCGTATCGAGCAACAAGAGCCGCGGCGGCACGGTGTCCGCCGCGCGCCAAAAGATGAAGTCGTCGAAGGATTCCGTCAGCGAATCGTCGGCCGACTGCCACCGCCGCAGGCAAAAGCCCTCGAAAAGCTGCGAGAGCAATTGCTCGTCGTCAAAGCCGGGCGGAACGACGCACACCGGGTGCTTGGTGCCGGCGGCCAGTGGACTCACGGCACTGGCATTTTCACCAGCCAGATGGTTGAAGACCACCGACTTGCCGATGTTGGTGCCGCCCACCACAGCCACCACGAGCACCGGTTTCACGTCGAGCTGCGGCAGCAGCTTTCGCTCCAGCAGCGCAAACCATTCCTGGCACTCGGCCGTCGGCATGCCGAGCGACTTGGCCGTCGCGCCGAGTTCCGCCAGCGCGCGGTGCAACCGTCGGATCTGGTCGGCCCATGATTGGTAATCGACGCTCATTTCGCTTTAGATCGTAGGACGCGGCCGTTTGGGCGCGAAGAGGCTTGCGGCGCGGCCGGCGGCAAGTTCTGATGGCACCAGTAACAGCACGGCGCGTCGTGGGGCGGGCTTCCTAGTGCTTTGTCAAAGCTAGATGTTCGGGTTGGCGTCTGTAGGGAACGCACTCCGTGGCGTTCCGTCGCGCACTGGTGGATCGTCAATTGGTGG
>DASSFG010000048.1:0-6167 GCA_035694685.1 Pirellulales bacterium | reverse complement strand
CGCTGCCGAACTGCCACAACACCCCTCGGATGGCGGAATCACAAACCGCTGCCAGATAAGCTTTTGCGCTCCGGCGACTTTTCGGATCTGTTCAAAGATGGGATGAACCCAATGTGGGCGACGGCTGGATGATATTCGCATTTAGCCTGTCAATCATGGCTCGACGCGCACAAGTCCCGCTCGTGGCCGAATGTCGCGAGTTGTCTCCCCCCAGTCGCGCGCCACGCGGTTTTGAGTCGCGCCAGCGTCGTTTGAGACGAGGGGCGGAAAAAGACCGTTTGGTTCGCGGCTTCACGAAAAAGGTGCTGACCGTCGCCTCGGGGCGTTCGGTCGGCGCAACCGACCGCGAGACCGTCGACGGAATTGTGCAAGAGCTCGAACGGAACGAATATGGAATCCAATGGTTGCTGCAGGCGGTGGTGGCCAGCGAAGCCTTTCGTATGAAGTGAAGCGGCGCTATGCTTGCCACGATGTGTGGGCATGCGCCAAGTAATCTGCTATGATGAACTCCGGCGAAGAACCTCCGCGAACAAGCCATGACGATCACGATCAACCTCCCGCCGGCAGCCGAGGAGCACCTTCGCGCCCAGGCGGAGGCGACAGGCAAGAACATCAGCGCGCTCGTCGTCGAAGCTGTGGAGGCGCAGTTGGCGCTGGCTAAGCTTCGATTCAGGGATATTCTCGCGCCCGTACATGCTGAGTTCCATCGCAGCGGCATGAGCGAGGCAGAGCTGAACACGTTACTGGAAGAATCGCTTGAACAAGCGCGGTCTGAAAGACGTTCGCATCCCGGCTCAGCCGCATGATCGCCGCCGTCTTTGATTGCATGGTCTTCCTGCAGGTGGCGACGAGCGATCAAGGCCCTGCGTTCGCCTGTCTGTCGTTGGTTGAGACGGGCGAGGTGACCCTTAGTGTCAGCGGGCCGATCCTCGCGGAAGTCAAAGACGTTCTCACACGGCCAAACGATTGTTAAATAATTCTGATCGGTTTTGCGTCCCCGATGGTTACCGGCCAAAAACCAAAGAGTAAATGGAATCGGACTACTCCTTTTTTCGCGACTGCCTAAATCCTTGAAGTCCGGAGGCACCTTTCGTGGATCGCCGCCTATTCTTGCGCTTTCTTTTGCTTGGGGGTGCTGTAATTGGGGCCTTGTTCGGCTGGAAGCGGCTTCGCTTTCCTCAGGCGAATCCGCATCGTGACACCGACGATTGGGAAAGGCGGGTGTACTTTGTCTGTTGCGATAATCATGGTCAATACAGTGTTGCTGTTTATATGCGTGTCGGAGGTGGTCGAGATGCTTTCGACACAGTGCGCGAGGCAGCCCCGTTTCTTCGTGCCGACGATCCAGGCGCCGCGGCAGCGGGGCTGTGTGGGTTTCTGTTCAAAAAGGCCGGCTATGATGGCGAGACAGCCGGAACAATGTCCCTAGAGCCCCCGCCGGAGCCCGACCCAGACGGGACGATCAACTGGAGGGAATACGGGTCCGACGGGGATGTCATCCTGATTAACGTGCATACCGGTTCGGCCAAATGCTGTCACGGGAGCGTTGCAGGTCAAGAGATTCATGATCTGCAGTTCGGTGGGCGAAAGATCAATTGACGCCGGGTCAAGAAAAGGTGTCAGCCTGTCAGCCCATTTTTTTCGCCTTGCTACCTTTTTGCGTCGCGGTAGGTTTGACGTCGGCGATCTTGCCCGCACTTGGGCCAACCTGCTCTCGGGACGGTTTCCAGGCCGCTAAGACGGGCAGGCCGGCCGCGGTGTTGGCGTCGTTTTTGCCAACGTCGCGTTCGACCTTGAGCAGTTCGTCTTGCGAACATTCGACCTCGGTCCCGCTTTTCAAATCCCGCCGCTTGCGCGGTTGTAGGAGCCGTGCGCGACGTCTGGCGCGGCCCGCCACGTATGGGCCTTGTGCCCGGCGAGCGATGATTGACTGGCTAAAGGCGCTCGGCCCTCCGGCCCTCGCCCCGCCCGAGCTTGCCTCGGTCGAGCGCGTGACTTGGTAAGCCGAGGGATCGTGCTTTCCACCGGGATGAACCCGGCGGAGAAGAGTTGCTGGCGGCCATTGCCCTCGCCGGCCGATCGCGGGTAGCATAAAGCAGTGGTCGACGTGAAACCAATCCACTCCTTTCCTTTGGGGCTTTGAGGAACGATTCCATGCCGCGAGCTCGTGTTTCGCTGATGATGTTATCTCTCAGCGCGTTTTCGGCGGCGGTGGGCGGCCGCGTGGCAGTAGGCGGGGCCGAATCGCCCGCGTCGTCCGAGCAAGCCGTCGAACTTGCAAAGAAGACCGGTCGGCCCATCTTGGCGATCGCCGGCAGCGAGACGTGAGGCGCCTGCGTTGCGCTGAAGGAGCGGTTGGCAACCGACATCGCTCTGCAGCCGCTGCTGGCACAGTTTGTGTCAGTTCACATCGACAGCACAAGCGACGAGTGGCAGAAGTGGGAACGAAAGTTTCCCAGCAAAAGCGACAGCATTCCAATCGTGTATCTGATTCGCGCCGATGGGGAGTCGCTTTATGCGCAGAGCGGATCGTTGCCCGGCCCGGCACTACCACAATTACTGGCGGAGACGCTGACCAAGGCGGGCAAGCTCCTCAACGAATCGCAGCTTAAGAAAATCGCCGATGGTGTTGCCAAGGCTAACAAGTCTTATGACGAAGGCGACGTGGCCGAAGCCGTGCTCCAAGTGACGCGGTATGCGGGCAGTGGTTCTTACGCCGAAGCCGCCGTGGCAGCCGACGCTCTATCCGAAAAACTCACCGAGGAGGCCAAGCAGAAGATCGACGCCGCCGACCAAAAGCTGCGAGATGAAACCACGGCCCTGGAAGGCGCGATCGAGCTGGCGTCTGTGAATCGCTTCTATAAGAAGTTGCCCGGAATAATGAAGGCGGTCAAGGAGACGTCGGCCAAATACAAAAGCGATGCGGCCCGGCGCGAAATCCTTGCGCAGGCGGACATGATCGAGCAGGCAAAAGCGTTCGAGCAACAACGCCAGCCCGCAAAAGCCGCCGCGGTTTACCAGCAAGCGATCGACAAGTATCCCGGCACCGCGGCTTCGGAGCTGGCGCGTGCGCAGCTTGAAGTCATGGGAAAAAGCAGCGGAGCCGACGGTAACCGACCGAGTGTCGGCAAAAAAGATGCTTCGCAGAACGCCAAGAAAGCCGTCTCGCTCTTGAAAATGGCCCGTGTCTTCGCCAAAGGCAAGCCCGACAAGGCGAAACAATTTGCGGAGCAAGTCATCGAATTGGCGCCGGGCACCCCGCAAGCGGAGGAAGCCCAGTCGTTGATCGAGTCACTCAAATGAGCAGCCTGTGCGAGACAGCTATGGAAGCCCCGGAAAAGGGGATAAGTCGATAAGTCCAATTAAATAATTGAGGAAAGAGCCGGAAAAGGTCGCAGAGCCGGAAAAGGTGTGAGCCGGAAAGGGTGGGAGCCGGAAAGGGTGGCAGGAACCGTTGTTTCGTTGGAACCGTTGTTTCATTTTCCGACTCTTGGCTTGCGGCGGCACGGCCGCTTCGTCGCCTTTTGCCTTGCGGCCCTTGCCGGCGACCTCCCGCAAAGAGGCAGGTGTCGTGGTTCCGTCCGCGGAA
This sequence comes from Pirellulales bacterium, assembly GCA_035694685.1. Taxonomy (GTDB): domain Bacteria; phylum Planctomycetota; class Planctomycetia; order Pirellulales; family JAICIG01; genus DASSFG01. The sequence goes on along the minus strand of DASSFG010000048.1, from coordinate 2,578 downwards.
AACTTCGTTCTGCGGTTTGTCGATCGTGATCGGAAAGAGTTAGAATAAGCGTTGGCAACCAACTCCACCCACGTCAATGCAATGTTGAGCCGCACATGACACGCGTCACCGCCGACGATACGCTCCGGAGTAAACTCGCGAACTTCTCGGTCCCCGTCGATATCTGCGATGACGACGGCAGAGTCCTGGCACATGTCGTGCCGAGCGCCAGTGCGGGCGAGTACCTATTTGAGGAGCCGGGTTTCGACGAGACGGAGCTTCGGCAGCAGGAAGCCGCCGGCACATGGTACAGCACCGAGGAGGTGCTCGAACACTTGCGGAGCCTCGAACAGCGATGATGGTTCGCTGGGAAAAGATCGCATTGGCCGCGCTTGCGGACGCGTGGCTTGCCGCAGGCTCGCAAGAACGCCACCTGATAGTAGACGCAGCGGCCGAAATCGACCAGCGGTTGGCAACCGCTCCCGAAGAGTCCGGTGAGTCGCGCCCAGAAGGCCGGCGAGTTCTGTTTGTCTCTCCGCTGGGCGTGCTTTTTAAAGTTGGTGGAGACGCTGTTTCGGTGCTCCGCGTTTGGCGGCTTCGTAAGCGGGGCAGCTAAATGCGCGAAAGCTTTTGGGCCCTCCTGACCCCTCCGTCGAATCGGCGCTCACTTCGATTCAGGATGTCGCACGACTAGAACGCATGGGAGAGGCAATTCTGACGGTTAAGTCGCGGAATGAGCTGCTTTCAACTCCCTGAAAACGAGGTTGGACGATTTAATTAGCAAGCGGCAAAGGCGCGGCGGGACCGCACCTTTGCCGCCCCAGGCCAGCCCCGCGCGATCAATAGCCGATGATCTTACGATCGGCCCGCCAGTAATTCTGGCCGTACCGGGTGGCGCCCATGATCAATGGCGAATCCGAACGCATGCCACCGGTGATGTAGTCGCCTCCCATTCCCCGCGGCAGCGTGTTCGTCGCGTATGGGTAAGGCCCCCGATACGGTGTGGCTGCACCGGGAACCGCCGGCGCAAACGAATACCGGCGATAGGTTGTCCCAGGCTGGTAGGAGTAGCGTCGGGCAGCCTGCCGCCGTGCGGCAAACTGTTGCGGCGTCGCTACCTGCCCTCGCCAGAGCCAACCACTTACCTCACGTCCCCCAACGTTCGTCTTCGTGCCCACCCAATTTCCTTCCGTGCGCAAGACGTTGAAACGATGCCCCGCCGGCAGTGTCGCCAACGTCGAATGGCCTCGCATGACGGGCGCATTTCGACTGGCCACCACCATCTGCTCTCCCTTTTTGACATCGGCCAACGTGACGCCCGCCAAACCCGTGACCGACAACGCTACCCCCAACGCAGCAACAACAAAACGCTTCATGTGACACCTCCGCCTGAAGATGTTGCGGCCCAGCCGGCCGGCCGGGCCTAGGTCAAATCATTATACCATTCCGCCAGCCGAACGTGCCGCCACACGCGCGTACAAGCAATGACTATGCAAAAAGGCTGCCAATTGGATGCGGTAAAGGAAGCAAGGCGTAGTTTTAGTGAGAATGACGAATGACGAATTCCGAATGACGAAAGAAGCCCGAATGACGAAGCCCGAATACACAAGTTGCTGGCCGCCTTTCCGATTGCGCCGGCGTCGACCAAGGCGTGCCCTTCGTCATTCGGATTTCGTCATTCTTTCGTCATTGGTCATTGGTCATTCGTCATTCCAGGGTACGCCCAGCCAACCACAACCATAAACCCCTCCCTCACCCGCATGTGTCAGCCAGATTGCGCACGTAGTCGAGCGCCTCTTCCAACTCGGGCACGGCGACGCCCGACGCCCGCCCTTGGCGGTCGCAGCGGCTGAGCAAGACCAGTTCTTCAAAATGTTCCGCCTCCGCCAGGCGGCGACGGGCACGCTGGCCCAGCGTGCCCTCGTAAAGAGCATGGGCCTCCATGTGGTGTTCAATCAGCCAGCGCGTGCGTTCGGTGATAAAGCCCTCGAGCGCTTCGAGTCCGGCGGCGACATGATCGTGTGGGTCGATCGCCTTGCCTACGTCGTGCAGCAACGCCGCCAGTAGAAACTCCTCGTCGTAAGGCAGCTCGTGCGTTGCCAGGTCGAACACTTGCAGGCTGTGGTAGAGCGCGTCGCCCTCGGGGTGATACTTGGGCGATTGCTTCACCTGCTCCAAGGGCAAGAGCAGCATATGGTAAATCTGAAAACGGTCGACCTGGTTCTCGGCCTCGGCCAAAGCATCGCCCAGCGACAGATTCGGGTACTCATGGGCGAGGAAGTGCTCCAGCTCGGCGATGCTGGCCCGCTCGATCGGTTTGCCCGTCACGGAGCTCTTGAAAACATAGTGAGCGAGATCTTCAGCATAGACGGTCAACTCGAACTGATAGCGGTCGACAACGTGAAAGTGTGTATAGATGCGGTCTTCGCCGTGCTTGCGCACCTGCTTGCGCTGGACGGTGTAGGTCATGCCGTCGCGGTCGAGTGCGGCAGCGACGGCCTCGATGCTGTCGGAAAAGACGTGCAGGTCAATGTCGCTGCCGCGGCGCACGTGTCCGGTGAGTGTACTGCCGATGAGCCGCGGCCGAAACGACCGCAAA
>DASSFG010000047.1:0-2611 GCA_035694685.1 Pirellulales bacterium | reverse complement strand
GTTGTAGATTGGGATCATGACGGCGCCCGGTTGAAAGTGGCACAGCTACCGGGGACTCGCGTGCAGAACGAGGACTCCTATCTCCGTCCAGGCTGGACGTATAGCTATATGGCCTGCGGCAGCTTTGGCCTCAGGCTCATCGACGAGGGCACGATCGTCTCACACTTATCGGCTGGCGTTTACTTCGACGACGATTTATGCGGAATGGCCGCGATGGCAAACTCGCGACTGTCAAGCATGATAGTTCGGTCGCTCAGCGCAAAGATGCAGCTAAACGAAAGCTACGTCGCGCGGATCCCAATTTCGCCGAATATGCCCCTAGATATGGCCCAACTGGAATCGCGATGTATCTCTCTAAAGCGTGAACTGTTGCGGCGCGAACTGATCGAGCGCGCTTTCGACCCAGATTCATTGCGAGCGGCTGACAATTCGCTCGAGAACGCGACCGTTCTTCATTGCCTTGAAGGCATTGTTGAGCGCATGTCTTTTGATGCTCTCAGCATTTCCGACCACGACGCCGAATGCGTTGTTGCCGAAACCGGAGTACCGGCCGGATGGCTCCCGCCTGTTGAGGGCTACGACAACTGGCCAGAATCGCTGGCGCTGAAAATCGACAGCAGCGGCTACGCTTATCGAGAATCGGATCGCAAAGTTTTCAATGATGTACTGCATAATCGTGTCCAATGGGCCTTTAGCAACGGCGCTAGCGGCGTTACTGCTGACGAAGACGAAGTCGAGAGTGAGCCGGAGGACGAAGCCATCGAAATCGGCGCGTTTGTCCCGGTTCCCTCAGAAACGCCCCTTGAAAGGATCTCTAGGGATGTTGGTATTCACCCACGCTCAACATATTGGATTCTCAAGGAAGGGATAGAGCGTCGGGGGTGGCGTTGTGTTGCTGACGTGCGTCGGCTGATCACCGATCGGCTTAGCGTAGCCACGCTCCGACTTCTCGGCCACCGCTGGCCGAAGCAGATCGAGGCGGGCGAGCCGATACCCGACTGGGCCGATCCGGACGGCATCATTCCGATCACGCTGCTGGCCGACGAGGCGACGCTGCTGGAGCGCGTCGAGAAGCGGCTGGCGGACGACGAGATCGACGCGAGCGACTTTGAGGAGGTGATGGGCAAGCCGCTCGGCGCCTGGCTGGCCACGGAGTTTTTCAAGCATCACACGAAGCAATTCAAAAAGCGGCCGATCGCCTGGCAACTGCAAAGCGGCAAGTTCACCACCAAGCGGTCGCCTGCCTTCGCCTGCCTGGTCTATTATCACAAGCTCGACGCCGACACGCTGGAAAAACTCCGCTCGCAGTACGTCGGCCCCTTGCGGCAGCGGCTCGAAACCGAGCTGCGCGGCATCCAGTCGATCGCCGCCGAGGCCCGTAGCGACCGTCAGGAAAAACGTCGCGCGGAGCTCGATGACTCGATCCAGGAGCTGGCCGCCTTCGACGCCAAACTGGAACAAGTTGCCCGTGAAGGTTTTGCCACGGCGGGCCTGGAAAAGCTCTTGGCCGACGAGCCGCTCGACCGCTGGTGTTCGCTCGACGGGCGGCGGCCGGTTCCGGCGAGCGCGGCGGAACTGCTCGCCCAGGAATCGGCCTACGCGCCCGACATCAACGACGGCGTGCGGGTGAACGTCGCGCCCTTGCAAAAGGCCGGCCTATTGGCCGCCGACATTCTGGCTAAAAAGGACCTCGATAAAGCGATCGCCGACCGCGCGGCCTGGCGGTCCGACGAGCGCCGCTGGGTCCGCGAAGGAAAGCTCCCCCAGCCCGGCTGGTGGCCGGAGGCAGAACCTAAGATTCGCGAGATTTCGTTGCCAACGAAGGCGCGGGTACCATTTGAGGACTCCGCTCAATACCCGGACTTTTTGATAATGGCCATGCTGCACGAGAGTAATGGCTCAAGCGATCTGTTCCGTCTCGCCCGTGCCTATCGTCTGCTTTCGCTTCGCGACATGCTGGTTAACCACGCGCCGCCGGCGCTCCACGAGGTTATAAAGGATTGGAGCGACACCTATTGCGAATCACCTGACCTGACCGAATTCCGAGAGGCAGTCTTGAGGCTTGTATCCCGTCAAATTGTCGACGGGGTACGGCTTCGTGACGACGTTGTAGCCTTGCTAAATGAAGACGTCGCTAAAGAAGCTGTGAGCATCAGCCCCTGGATTGCTATTGATGCTCGCCTGGCCCTTATGGTCCTTGACGCGATGAAACCCAACCTCGTCGAGGAGATACTTACTGACGACCAAACGCAACAGGTAGGTGTCCGGCGGAGAGCGTGAGCACGATGGACGAGCAACGACGACTGCCAGATATTGAACGGCGGCGGCAAATCATCGCCGCAAGCCACCGTTCGTCGCCTGTTATTTGGGTGCGAGAGCTTCGCGTTCTGTCACGGCTGGACGCCAGCCGTGAGTTTGAAATTCGCCGGATTGCGTTGCGCCGTGGTCTAAACATCCTGTGGGCCCGGGCTTCGACAGCAAAGCAGCGATTGTCGCTCTTTGACGACAGCATGTCTGGACACTCCGCGGGCAAGACGACCTTCTGCAGATTTCTGCGGTACGTGCTGGGAGAGCCACATTTCGGTGACTCCCGCCTGCGGGACGAAATCCG
>DASSFG010000046.1:0-5369 GCA_035694685.1 Pirellulales bacterium | reverse complement strand
TGGGAAGCATCAAGATTGCAGTCGGCGTCAGTCGCGATCGTCCGGTAGGTTTCCTGATCGCGGCGGTGATCGGCACGCTCGTGATCGCGGCCTTTTTCTTTAAAGACGCGTCGCGCAGTCGCGCCGGCGACCGGTTGCTCGCGGACTTACGTCGCAAGCACGCCCGATTGAACGTCGCCGCCCACGGTACTGCTCACGACATGCCGGCCGCCGACCTGGTGCTGGCGACTGCGTTGTTCGGCACGGCGGTGCTGGTCGGTGGTCCGCTCAGCGAGCTAAGAGCTGCTTTGATGGCGCCCTCCAACCGAGGCGGTGGCGGCGGCGCCAGTGGTTGTGGCGCGGGCTGCGGGTCGGGCTGCGGCGGTGGAGGTTGCGGGGGTGGCTGTGGCGGAGGTTGCGGCGGTTGTAGCTAAGTAGACACGCGGAAGAATCTAATCTCGGGAAAATCGGCGGTAGCTGGGGCAGAGACGCGGCCGCTCGACAGCTCGCTTGGAGTGTTATGCCGCGGCGATGCCCCGGCGGGTGGTGATACGGGGCATCGCTTGGCCGCAATACCAAATCGGTTTTTAGGATCCAGCATGGCCAAGCTCTGCCGCAGCCACCACCCGCTTTACCCGATGTTGTTGTCGCGCTCTACGTCGACGTCCCGGTCGGTGCTTCACCAAGCGCCCGCACGGCGGCGACGAGGTCGAGATCCTGACGCGGAAAGACGCTGCGGAGGTCGAGGTAGAGCCGCTCTTCGCGCACGCGGCCGACCACGGCGGGCTGGCCGGTGCGCAGCCGCGCGGCCAGGCGGTCGACGCTCATCTCCGCGGGCGTGAGCGCGATGCACCAGGTGCCAAGCTGCTGCGTAGGCACGGAGCCGCCGCCGAGATAAGTCACGTCGTCGATTGCGTCGGCGGCGGCAATCGCCGGGCTGGCGGCCATCTGCGGCGCCAGCCGCTCGGCGCGGGTCCGCAGGTTGTCGAGCGGAGCGCTGAGAAGCTGCAGCAGTGGAATGCGCTGCAACGCTTGATCGGGATTGCGATAGAGCCGCAAGGTGCCCGCCAATGCCGCGAGCGTCAGCTTGTCGACGCGCAAGGCCCGAGTGAAAGGATGACGGGCGAGTTTGTCGATCAGCTCTCTTCGGCCCACGGCGATGCCACACTGCGGCCCGCCCAGCAGCTTATCGCCGCTGAACAAGACGACGTCCGCCCCCTGCTTGATGCTGGCGCCGGCCAGAGGCTCATCGGCAAAGCCGAATTTGGCGAAGTCGATCAGCGCCCCGGAACCGATGTCGTGAATGACCGGCAGGTTTTTGGCCCGGCCGAGCCGCACCAGCTCGCTGAGCGCCACGCTCTCGGCGAAGCCGGCCACCACGAAGTTGCTCGGGTGTACGAGCAACAGCGCCCCTGTCGCCTCGCCAATCGCCCGCTCATAGTCGTCGAGGCGGGTTTTGTTGGTCGTGCCCACCTCGCGGAGAATTGCTCCGCTGGTGGCCATCACGTCGGGCAAGCGGTAACTGCCGCCGATCTCGATCAACTGTCCGCGCGAAACAATCACCTCGCGTCCGGCGGCCAGGGCGGCCAAAGCGAGCATGGTGGCGCCTGCGTTATTGTTGACCACCAGCGCGGCTTCGGCGCCGGTCAGTTCCGTCAGCAACGCTTCGACGGCCAGCACACGCTGCGAGCGTTGTCCGCTGGCCAGATCCAGCTCGACGCTGGCATAGTCGCGAGCGACGGCCGACATTTCGGCGATCGCCTCTTCCGCCAAAGGCGCCCGGCCAAGTCCCGTGTGCAGCAACACGCCGGTGGCATTGATCACCGGTCGCAAACGCGGCTTTTCGGCCTCGAGAATGCGCTCGGCAATGCGCTGCGCCAGCTCCTTGACCTCGGGGAACTTCACTTCCGCGGCCGTGTGTTGAATCTCGGTCCGCAGGTCATCGAGAAACGACCGCACGCGCGTGACCACCAGGTTGTGGCTCACGCGCGACACCAATCCCTTCAACGGCGGGCTCTCCAGCAGCTCGTTCACCGACGGCAAATTACGGAGCAGATTGGTAGGCATCACTTCTGGGGCGTCTTTTTTGAAGTCTTGGGGGCCGGCGCCTCGTCGAGCTTGAGGCAGACTGAGTTAATGCAATAGCGTAGCCCGGTCGGCTCGGGACCGTCGCCGAACACGTGGCCCAGGTGGGCGTCGCAACGAGCACAGGTGACCTCCATCCGCGGAGTGCCGTCGCTGTAGTCGCGAGCCTTGGCGATCGCTTTTTCTCGCACTGGGGCATAAAAGCTCGGCCAGCCGGTGCCCGAATCGAACTTGGTGTCGCTATCGAAAAGCTTCGCCCCGCAGCAGACGCAGCGATAAACACCGTCCTTCTTTGTGTGCACGTATTTCCCGCTAAAGGGCAACTCGGTCTCTTTCTGTCGGGCCACTCGGTATTGCTTGGCGGTCAGCAGCCGTTTCCACTCGCGGTCCGACTTGCGCACCGGCTTCACATCGTCTTGGTTCTCGTCCGCTGCTTCCTTATCGGAGGATTGCTCGCCAGGTTTCGCTTGCCCGGCGTCAGCCTTTTCTTCGCTCGTCGTCGGCCGGTCGTCGGGGGCAGCACTCTTTGGGGTTCGCGGCTTGGCGCGGCCGAAGAGATCTGCCGATGGGCTGATCATTAACACGGTCATTAAAACGGCGCCTAAAGTGGTCGCACACATCGAGCGTCGAAGCATCAGACGCCTCCCTAGCAGGTCGGTTTGCCCTAATTGCCAGCATATCACTGACAGTAGCAGCCCGGCAACAATGGGCATCGCCAGCAACGTCCTGACAGTGAGTTGCCGGAGGCGAAGAATGTTGGAAGCCCGAGGCGTTAGCGAGGAAACGGCCCCTTGCCTCGCTAATGCTTCGGGCTTCCCTGGGCGAGCTGGACACTAGCCGGCGCGATGCCTTTACGCGAAGTTGTTCGCCGGTTATCTTGTAAAGCTGGAAGTGCCGCATTTGGCTGGTTTTGGCGAGTGCGGGCTTCGCGGTGGAAAGACCCTCAGGCGGGTCTGCTTTGGCGCAGTCGGGTGCTTCTCCCCAGGTTTGAGCAATTCCCGTCCGACCTCGGCCGGCATGGCGAGGAAGGTTACCTCTTGATCCGAACCGGAGAGCAGACATGAAAAAAATCGAAGCCATCATTCGCCATTTCAAGCTCGAAGACGTCAAAAACGCCCTCAGCGAGCAAGGCATCCAGGGCATGACCATCACCGAGGTGCGTGGCTTCGGGCGCCAGAAGGGCCACACGGAAATGTACCGCGGCACCGAATACGCCGTCGATTTTGTGCCCAAGGTCAAGCTGGAGGTTGTCGTTGCCAACGACGGCGTGCAGAAGGCCATCGACACCATCATGCGTGCCGCGCAAACCGGACAAATCGGCGACGGCAAGATCTTCGTCGTCAGTCTCGACGAAACCGTCCGCATCCGCACCGGCGAAACCGGCGAAGAAGCGATTTAGGCGGGCAGACGGTAGACAATAGACCGAATGCCGGCCGTTCGCGTCGCAGTAAGGGTCGAGGAGTGAGATACTGTCGTTGCATGGTTCTCGGCCTGCTGGCCCCGATGCTCCCGAATGCTGTCTTCTCGCAAGAGAAGTTGTCTCGGGCCAGGTTTCGAATACCTGCGTGGCCAAGGCGACTGGGGGCCGAAATTCACTTGGAGACCGCGTTCAACGGTTTTTACGTTTTTCCGGGGCAAGACCTATTCGGGTCGTGTCGTTGTCTTGACCGACGAACGCTGCTTCAGCGTCACGGATTGTGTCATGGCCTGCTTGCACGATCTCTATCCAGATGTGCGCTTTGTCGGCCGGCCGACGCATGGTGGCAGCGGAGGGCCGACCCGGCTGGCACAACTAAAGCATAGTAAAGCGGAGCTGTGGCTCTGTATCATGCGGATTTGGGGCCCTAACGGAGTCCTGATTGAAGGACAAGGAACACACCCCGATGTCACGGTCCAGTGGACACGGCGCGACATCCTTGAGCACACCGACCCGGATTTCGAGGCCGCACTGAAGGAAGCGAACCAGGCCGCCGAGCCGAGCGCGGGCAAGTGGCAATTGCTGGGCTGGGTGGCAGTTATTCCAGCGTTGTTTGTGTGCCTCGCCATGCTTATCGCCAAAGTCAATCGCAATAAGGATACGTCGCGCGGGCCAAATTGAGGCGTCGGCTGTTTCTGTAGATCAGGCTTTCCAGCCTGACGCCGTCAGGCTGGAAAGCCTGACCTACGCATCAGTATCGGCCGCACAACGCATGGAAGCGGAACCAATGCCGAACGCGGGGTGCGGCCCGCGCACACGCTGGCTACGCGCGGGCCGTTGGCCCAGCGGTTAAACGATGGCGTTTTCCGCCGTCTCTTTCCCCGTCTACCGTCTACTACCTACCGTCTACCTTCGCACTTTGCGGCTTGCGAACCGGTTGCTCTCGGGGGATACTAGAAGGTCGCCGCTTCTAACTAGGGCGGCCCTGCCTTTACGCCCCACCTGCCATCAACGCTGCCAGGAGAAATCGTTATGAGCACGCCCGAAATTCAACTCCAAAATTCTTCCCGTCGCGAGTTCGTCAAACAAACCGGACGGATCGCCGCCGCCACGGCCCTGTTGGGCGTGAAGCTGCCGCACGTTCACGCCGGTGAAGACAACACGATCAACGTGGCCCTGATCGGCTGCGGCGGACGCGGCACCGGAGCGGCCGAAAACGCCCTGAACGTAAAGAACGGCCCGATCAAGCTGGTGGCCATGGCCGACGTTTTCCCGCATCGTTTGAAGGCCAGCCACGAGAACCTGCAGAAGCGGTTCTCGACCCAGGTCGAGGTGCCCGAAGATAGGCGCTTCATCGGCTTCGACGCTTATCAGAAGGCGATGGACTGCCTCAAGCCGGGCGACGTCGCCGTGTTTGCCACGCCGCCGGCCTTCCGCTGGGTGCACTTCGGTTACGCCATCGGCAAGAACCTGAACGTGTTTATGGAAAAGCCGACCACCGTCGACGGCCCAAGCACCCAAAAGATGCTCAAGCTCTACGAAGACGCCAAGGCCAAGAACCTGAAGGTGGGTGTCGGACTGATGTGCCGCCACTGCCAGGCCCGCGAGGAACTGTACGACCGCATCAAGGCCGGCGAAATGGGCGACATCCTCCTCTTGCGGGCATATCGCATGACCGGCCCCGTCGGCTATGCCTTCGTGCCGCCGCAGGGCAACGACTCAGGCATGAGCGAGCTGCTCTATCAGATAAAGAACTTCCACGGCTTCCTCTGGGCCAGTGGTGGTTGCTACAGCGATTTCTTGATCCACAACATCGACGAGTGCTGCTGGATGAAAGACGCCTTCCCGACAAAGGCAATGGCCACGGGCGGACGGCACTATCGCGAGA
>DASSFG010000045.1:0-10632 GCA_035694685.1 Pirellulales bacterium | reverse complement strand
TTGGTCTATCTCAAAGGTGTTGGAGAGACGGCAGAATCGTTCCTGGAGAAACGTAAGGAACTTGCGGAGTTTCAAGCACCAAAAACTTTGAGACGATCGCGGCGCGGAGTGACAAGGAAATCATAAAGTACTGGAATCGGTTAGGTTCGATCCGCCCGCCGCAGAATCTTCGTGACCACCCAGGCAGACCACCGATCGCTGCCGCGGAGACCCATGCCGTCCGCTCACGAGGCAATGGTTCTGCCGCCGAACACTTGCGTCGAACCGCCCTACTGCTTCCAATAAGGCCGTTACCCAAATGCGGGGGAAGCCATGACTGATTGGTTCTACATGAAGGGGGCCAACAAACACGGTCCCGTCAGTGCGTCGAAGCTGCGAGAACTCGCACAGAGCGGCCAGCTCTTGCCCACCGATCTCGTGTGGAAAGAAGGCATGAATGACTGGAAGCGAGCCCGCAAGATCGACGGGCTCTTCGACGGGAAACCAATGTCGGGGATTCAGCCGGCAACTACACCGGCTTCCGCTTCCAAGAAGCGACCACCCGCACCACCATCCAACCTACTGGGCAGTAGCGAGGTGAAACGGCCCTCGCCACCGCCCACCAATCTGCTTGGCAATACTGCGGCCAAACCAGCGAGCCCGCCAACAAACACGAAGCCGGCTTGGACCAACAAGCCAGCACCTCCCACACAGCCGGCCGCGGCGAACTCGCTCCCCATCGCCGCACCCGCGGGACCAGACGGCGTCCTGCACTGCGCGTTCTGCCAAGGAGAAATGTCGGACGATCCCACATCGGCGGGCCAGGAGGTCTTCTGTCCACATTGCAGCCGACATTTCAGGATGCCGGTGGCAAAGCAGACAGCATCACGACCAGCGTCGCAATTTCTGTCGCGGGTGGTGATTGTACGCGACGATTATTGGAAGTCCCGCTCGTCGCAAAGTCTGAGGCAGATAGGTCTGTGGACCTGGACGTGCTCCGCCAGTTCGTCAGCCGTCTCCGCCATCCAAACCAAACGCCTGTGTATCGCCCTGGAACAGAGCCCAGGCCGGGGAGTGGGGAGCAAGGCGCGAGCGGGTCGCTGGGAGGGGAGACGAGAGCGGCCCTGATGCTCCGTAGACCATCAGGGCCGCGAAGTAAGATCAGACGCGCCCGTTGCCGGTAGCCATAGTAACGGCTTGGTGGAATGCTACCTCGTTATAGAGATTCTTCCAGTGGTTGGCACTTTTGCCGACAGCATCGGCCTTGCGGCCCAATTCGTCGCTGGTCTCCTTGGTCGCTTCCATAAGCTTGACGGCTAATGCTCGCCAGAGGGTAAGGACCTCCGAGAAGCTAGTTCTCCATCGAACGTTGCCCGATTCGTCTTCGACGACCATCCAGCGAAAGGCCCCCAACATGGGAAATAGCGCTCCGCGGAATAGCCGCTTGTCGCCGAACTGGCCAATGAACGGGAACTCGAATGGTCGCGACTTCGACGGAATGCCTTCCTCGAATGGCTTTCCTTTTCGCGGTCCCTCGACAAATGCTAAACTCCCAGCCTTACCCTTTTTGGGACCCTCATTCCAAAGTTTGGGTGCCTCATTGCTCACGGTGTCATGGAGGACCAAGACATCCTTGAGAATCGGGCGAAGCCTCATCAGCGGTTTCTGATTGCTGATATAGCTGTTCAAGACGTTCTCTTTGCCGGTATAAGCGCGGATCGGGTGCGACGGACCCTTGTTCGGATAAAGGGTGATGTTGAAGAGTTCGAGAATACGGAGGATATCCACAATATCAGTCACGCCGTCATCGTGTTCACGAAATGCGATTTTATCGCGGTACGGCTGATCCTTGAGTTCTTCCTTGATCCAATCGAACTTGTTAGCGTGGTTCGCCAAGCTCATCTCCTGAACCTGAACGGCGGTGTTCAATCCACGGGCAATTTCGTTGGCGAGTGCCGTGTCTAGGCCAGTTAGAATCTCGATCTTCACAAACTGAGAGAATTCGTCGTCTGGATCCAACATCCTCTCCGCAGCCTTAGCTGCCGCGATTGCCTGATTTTCGCGGATTATCTTATACGTGTGGCCGCCATCCACGATTCCTTGCGTTGGTTCCTTGAAGACAACCTCATATACGGTCTTCTCTATTTCGACCACACGGTGCGCCAGGATCGTTATGCCTTTGTTCTTTAGGTGGAATGTGTTGTTCGTTCCCTCTTCGTTCCTTAAGTGCTTTCCGACGTCGCGGTAAATGCGCCTATTGATATTCTGCGCGCGAACATTCGAGCCTTCGAGCGGCAATCCGTCTGGGATATCCTGAACGCGGCAAAGCCAGATATGCCGCTCTGCCTTTGATTTCTTGCCCAGGACCGGATCGGGAAGACGGCGAGAGAAAGGGACGTGAAACTTGAACGTAGCGGTCATTAGGTTCTCCTGTTCTGCCGGTGTCCACCGGCGAATCGTGTAAATCAGAAATGGCCGAGTCCACGGCCTCTCTGAACACCGCTAGCATATCGGCTGCTGATTGGGCGTCAAGTGGCTTTCCCTGTCTCTTCTCTGAGAATGGCCGCGTTTAGCCGTTCGAGGTTTTCGTTGTCGGGTAGGACATAGGCGACTTTGGCTGCTCTTAACAGGTCTGGCCCTTCTCGAATCTGCCTTGCCGCGAACCTTATCGCTCCGATAATTTGGGGGCGTCTGGTTCGGTGGGTTGGGCAGGGCTCGCGCTGATACCTACGTCGGCAAACGCAAGATCGCGAGGAGTCGAGCCCCGCAAAGCGGTTTTGGAGGACGCCTGCTCTCCCAGGAGCACGATCCTGCTGGAGGTTTCAAGAGGTTCACGAGATTTTCTCGCTAAAGGAGACCATGTCAAGGCGTCGCCTCGTAAATGATCTGGCCGGCCACGATTGTTAGGGTCACTTTCGCATCGCTGATATGAGATCGCTCCTCTTGCGCCAGAATGTCGCGGGAAAGGGCCGCGAGATCGGCCTGCATGCCTGGCGCGATCGAGCCCGATCGGCGCTCGCAAAAAGTGGCGTAAGCCGCGTCACGCGTGTAGGCGCGGATGGCTTCGGCGGCGGTGATGCGTTGCTCGGGAAACCAGCCATTCGGGTGCTCGCCGTCGATCGTCCGGCGATTGACCGCGGCGTCGATGCCGGCAAGCGGATCGAGCGGCGCCACCGGCCAGTCCGATCCGAAGGCGAGGCGGGCCCCGTGGTCCAGAAGGGAACGAAAGGCGTAGGAGGATTTGCACCGCTCCGTGCCGATCCGGCCTTCGGCCCAGCGGCCGTCGTCGACCGCATGATACGGCTGCATCGACGCAATAACGTGTCCTTCAGCAAAGCGGCCAAAATCTTTCGGCGTGAGATGCTGGGCGTGCTCGATTCGAAAGCGACGGTCCCGCGGCGGATTGGTACGCGTGACGTCAGCGAAGAGATCGAGCAGCGTCGAGTTGCCGCGGTCGCCGATGGCATGCACCGCCACGGCGAGGCCGGCTGCATCGGCCTGCCGAATAAGTTCGCCGAGGCGGTCGGGCGGCATCACAAACAACCCAGTGCTTCCCGGTTCGTTCTGGTAGGTTTGCCACATTTTGGCCGTGCTCGAACCGAGAGAACCGTCGATGAAGCCTTTCACGCCGCCAATGGTGACAAAATCACCGCCGAAGCCCTGCTGAACGCCGAGATCGGCGAGCTCAGCCCAATCCTCCAACGGCCAGCGCAGGTGAATCCGTGCGGTGAGCCGGCCTTCGCGCCCCATCTGCTGATAACACTGCAGGAGCCGCCGGCGGACTTCCGCTTCCTCACCCGCCATATCATCGATGCTCGTGACGCCGAGCCGTCGAGCCAATTCCAGCGCTGCTTCGATGGCCTGCGCTATTTCGTCGTCGGCGAGCGGGGGCAGGAGATCAGCAACCAGCCGCATGGCCGTGTCGCGTAGGATGCCCGTCGGCTGCTTGGATGCCGGATCGCGGACGATTTCTCCGCCGGATGGGTCTTCAGTCTTGGCAGTAATCGCCGCCAGTTCCAGCGCCTTGGAGTTCGCCACGGCCATGTGGCCATCGTAGCGAGACAGCAAACAAGGCCGGTCAGGTACGTAGACGTCGAGCATGGCGGCCGTCGGCAGTTTTCCAGCAAACGTCCGATCGTGGTCCCAGTTCCCGCCCAGCATCCAGCGACCTGGGGGCAATCGCCGGTTGCAATCCTGAAGGCGGCGGCCAAACTCTGCCTCATCCGCAGCATCTTTAAGATCGACGCGCCGCAGTTGCAAGCCGCCGGCCAGCAGATGGACGTGGCAGTCGTGAAACCCAGGTATCACGCGCCGACCGTTCAGGTGAATGACACGCGTCTCGGCACCGATCAGGGCCTGAATAGATTTGGTGCTGCCCACGGCCAGGATGCGGCCTTGCCATATTGCCGCAGCTTCCGCCTGCGGCTGCTCTTCGTTGACCGTCCAGATTTTGCCATCGACCAACGCTAAATCCGCGGAAACCTGCGCCGCTGCATCCTTGAGCGAAATGGCGACCATCCAGCAGGCCACGAGAAGCAAATGCGCAGGAGATATGCGACAGGCGGGCATCAGACATAACCAATTTTGAAGCAGCGATGGGTCCGGTTCGCGGCGTATTTGTTATTTTAGCAGTTTCCCCTCATCGACCCAGCTCACGCTTTACCTTGTAGGGCAACGAACATCCAAAACTAGTTTCGGGAGAAAAGCCATGTCAGTGCAAGAAGTTACGGTCGGTGGATTTGAAGCCGAAGTTCTGGCATCCGAAGTTCCGGTGCTGGTCGATTTTTGGTCGCCGACGTGCGGCCCGTGCCGCATGATGGAGCCTGTCATCAAAGAGTTGGCCGGCGAAGCCGGCGGCCAATTCCAGGTCAAGAAAATCAACGTCTGGGACGAACCAGATTTGGCCGCTCGCTACCAGATCGGTGCCGTACCGACGCTGCTCGTATTCAAACACGGCGAAGTCGTCTGGTCGGCCCAGGGCGTTCAGGACAAACGGAAGCTACTGAAGGCGCTGCAGGAAGCGGCTTAAGCTTTCGTCAGAACGAACGGTCGGCGACGCGAGTTGGGCCGAACCAGACTTTGCCGATAGAATTGGTCGGGGTTCGCTTCGCCGTCCCGTTTTCGGGTCATTCCATGCAAGACGTTGGCAACCAGACCGCCATGCTTGAACAGTGGCTGAACCGCCTGAAGACCGGCGATGGCGAGGCATTTGACCAGGCCCGCGATGCCGTCATCAAGCACGCGAGTCAGCGGTTGGAACAACTCGCTCGCCGCATGCTCAAGAACTACCCGCGGTTGCGGCGATGGGAACAGACCGGCGACGTCTTGCAGAACGCGGTAATACGGCTGCACCGGTCGTTGGAAGCAATTCGGCCCGACTCGGTCGAGCAGTTTTATGGATTGGCCGCGACGCAGATTCGCCGTGAACTGCTCGACCTAACGCGGCACCACTTTGGTCCGCAGGGTGAAGCCGCCAAGCATCAAACCGACTACCCGGGAAATCGTGACGGCGGCCTGGTCGCAAGCAAAGCTGACACGAGCGGTGAACCAGGTTCGCTCGTTGAATGGACTGAGTTTCACGAAACCGTTCAGCGGTTGCCCGATGATGAGAGAAAGGTTTTTGAACTCCACTGGTACGAGGGGCTGGAGCAGAAGGAAGTGGCTGCCATTCTGGGAGTGACCGAGCGAACCATTAAAAACCGATGGCGAAATGCGAAACTGCTGCTGCGCCAGATGCTGGCTGATGAATGATGCCCGAGCACCCAACGATTGACGAATTATTGGCCAGGTGGGAAGAAGCGCGCCAGGACGGCCGGGAGCTTTCCGCCAAAGAAGTAGCGGTGGCTTCGCCGCAGGCTGTTCCCGAGCTGCAAAGCCGGATTAGGCAACTGAAGGCGATGGACTGGCTCGATGAAGAGGGCGACGGATTGCCGGCCATCCACGACTCTCAATTGGGCGAATCAACCGAAGAACGCATGCTTGGGGGAAGCGTACCGACGACACTAGCCGGTCGATACGAGCTGGAGAGTCTTGTTGCCGCAGGAGGTTTTGGCCAGGTCTGGCGAGCGAAAGACAAGGCGTTAGAGCGATTGGTCGCCGTCAAGGTGACCGCCGTCGATTGCTACGCGGAAGCACGTCGCGTCGCCCAATTGAAGCACCACGGCATCGTTTCGGTGCATGACGTGGGCAACGAAGATGGCCTGTGCTACATCGTGTTCGACCTCGTCGAGGGAACGACACTCGCCGAGCAGGTTGAACGCGAACCGTTAACCTGGCAGCAATCTGCTCAAATCATTGCGGCGGTTGCTGACTATGTCCATCATGCCCACGAAAAAGGCTTTATCCATCGAGACATAAAGCCAGCCAACGTCCTGCTCGACCGCAACGGCAAGCCGGTATTGGCTGATTTCGGGATCGCCGTCACCGAATGCGAGCTGAAGAGCGAGGCAATGACGTCCGTGGGCACATTGGCCTACATGTCTCCAGAGCAACTCATCCTGGGCAGCATCATCGATGCCCGAACCGACGTGTACAGTCTTGGTGTGGTGCTCTATGAGCTGCTGACCGGAAGGCTGCCCTTTGCCGATCACACGGTGAGTGGTCTACGAGAGAAAATCTTAACCGGTGGGCCAATGTCTCCGCGACTGCTGAACCCGGCAGTCCCAGAGAGCCTTGAAATCATCTGCATGAAGTGCCTTTCAACCGACGCGGCGGATCGTTACGCGTCGGCAAAAGAGTTTTCGGACGAGCTGAAGAAGTTGCTCGTTTCTGTCGCTTAATTTCGCTGCACACGGTTCACCAATGTCTCGGCCACAGCCCAGCCCGGAATCGCTGAAAAAGATCAGGGCCTACGTTGAACGCTACTGGAAGAAGTCTGGTACATCGGCCCATCCCGAGCACGACGTAACTGACGCCGTGATCACGGGCCTGGCCGCAAACCTGGACGAAATCGGTCGACCCCTTTGTCCATGTAACTTCTATCCCGACAAAAAACGAGAGATCGCAGACCACGGTCGGCGTTGGCTGTGTGCCTGCGACGAGATGAAGAAGTGGAAATACTGCCACTGCCTGTTGTTTGTGACGCCGGAAGGGTTGCCGATCACTGAATACTTGCCCGAAGGCCACGAAGGTCGGACTACTTACGGCGTCGTGTGCGATCCAGCTCCGGAGAAAGGGCGAGAAGCGGCTGACTGAACGCACTCGCAACCGGGGGTTTAGCCGTCGTTACGTCGCGAAGCCGCCGGGCGTTGGTTATGATGGTCACGCGAACTAAAGCGGACGGCCTGCCGCTTGCCCATGACCACCCACAGGATCCCACACCATGCGCTCATTGATTCTTTGTCTCGCGCTCGCCCAGGCGTTGCTGGCTGCGCCGGCCCGCGCCGCTGATTCCCAGCAGGCGGCGCCCAAGGGCGAAGTTGCCAAATATACATTCGAAGATAGCAAGATCTTTCCGGGCACGGTGCGCGATTATTGGGTGTATGTGCCCCAACAGTATGATCCCGCGAAACCGGCATGCCTGCACGTCAATCAGGATGGCATTCAGTTCAAGGCGCCGGAAACGTTCGACCGGCTGATCGCGGCCAAAGAAATGCCGGTGACCATCGGAGTGTTCGTGATGCACGGCCGCGTCAGGGCGGACAGCGATGCCGCCCTCGATCGTTTCAACCGCAGTTTCGAATACGACGGTCTCGGCGACAACTACGTGCGCTTCTTGCTCGACGAATTGTTGCCCGACGTGGAGAAACGCACCACTTCGGACGGCCGCCCCATTCGGTTGTCGCGCGACGGCAACGATCGGGCGATCGCGGGCTCCAGCAGCGGGGCGATTTGCGCGTTCACGGCGGCCTGGGAGCGGCCCGACGCGTTTCGACGCGTGTTCAGCGCCATCGGCACCTACGTCGGCCTGCGGGGCGGCAACAATTATCCCACGCTGATCCGCAAGTTCGAACCGAAGCCCCTGCGTGTCTTTCTGGAGGACGGCAGCCACGATCTGAACATCTACGGCGGCGACTGGTGGATGGCCAACCAGGAAATGGAACGCTCACTCGTGTTCGCCGGCTATGAAGTCAATCATGCCTGGGGCGAGGGCGGCCACAACGGCCAGCACGCCACCGAAATCTTCGCCGACGCCATGCGCTGGCTGTGGAAAGATTGGCCGCAACCGATCAAGGCCGGCGCCGGCTCGCCACAACTTCAAGAGATTCTGCTGCCGGGCGAAGATTGGCAGCTTGTCGCCGAGGGCTACATATTCACGGAGGGCCCTACAGAGAACGCGAAAGGCGAAGTGTTTTTTAACGACGTGCCCGCCAGCAAAACCTTTAAGGTCAGTCTCGACGGCGAAGTGAGCGAGTTTCTCAGCGACACACACAAGGGCGACGGCCAGCGCTTCGGCCCCGACGGCCGCCTGTATGCCGTAGCCGGCGGCGCTGAACAGATCGTCGCCTACGACGCCGCCGGCAAGTCGACCGTCATCGCCGACGGTTTCCGCGGCAACGACCTGGTGGTGCGTCACGACGGCAACGTCTATGTGACCAATCCCGGCTGGAACGGCAGCGATCCGAGCAAGATTTGGCTCATCAGTCCCCAGGGCGAGAAAAAGGTCGTCGACAGCGGGCTCAAGTTCTCGAATGGTCTGACGCTCTCGCCCGACCAGTCGCTGCTCTACGTGGCCGACAGCCGCACTCACTGGGTTTATAGTTACCAGATTCAGCCCGATGGCAAGCTGGGCTTTAAGCAGCGGTATTATCACCTGCACGTGCCCGACACGGCCGACGACGCCGGCGCCGACGGCCTGCGGGTCGATCGCGACGGCCGACTGTACGTGGCGACGCGAATGGGCATTCAGGTTTGCGACCAGGCGGGGCGGGTGAACGCCATTATTCCCACACCGAACGGCAAGCTGTCGAACTTGTGTTTTGGCGGCCGGGATTTTGACATTTTGTTTGCGACCTGCGGCGATCGCGTCTTTAAGCGTAAAGTGAAGGTCCACGGCGCCCAGTCCTTTTCGCCGCCCATCAAACCCGCCCCGCCCAGGCTCTGACCAGCGGTCACTCCTTCTACACCGACGATGACGACGATAATGCGAGCATTTCTTATTGCGGCGACGGTCGTGTTCTGCAATATGCCGGCCTTGTCAGAGGAACCGGCGCTGCGGCCCAACATCGTATTGGTCTTTGCGGATGACTTGGGGTATGGCGACGTCGGTTGTTATGGCGCCGAGGGCTACTCTACGCCCAACCTCGATCGGCTGGCGAAGGAGGGCGTGCGCTTCGCTGATTTTTACGTTGCCCAGGCAGTCTGCTCCGCTTCGCGGGCAGCCCTTTTGACCGGCTGCTATTCGAACCGCGTGGGCATCCTCGGCGCCTTGGGACCGAAAGACCGGCACGGCATCAATGACGACGAAACGACCTTGGCCGAGCTGCTGAAGAGCTGCGGCTATGCCACGGCGATCTACGGCAAATGGCACCTGGGGCACCATCCGCAGTTCCTCCCTACGCGGCACGGCTTTGATGAATACTTCGGGCTGCCCTACTCGAACGACATGTGGCCCAAGCATCCCGAAACGAAAGCCTTTCCCGATCTGCCGCTCATCGAGGGCCAGCAGACGATCGAGCTCAATCCCGATCAGAGCCAACTGACCACGCGTTATGCCGAACACGCCGTGAGTTTTATCGAGCGTCACCGCGACCGGCCGTTTTTCGTTTACTTGGCTCACAACATGCCGCACGTACCGTTGTTCGTTTCCGACAAATTCCGCGACAAATCGCCTCGCGGGCTCTTTGGCGACGTGATCGAGGAGGTTGACTGGTCGGTGGGGCAGGTGCTCAAAACACTCAAGCGGCTAGACCTCGACGACCGGACGCTGGTGATCTTCACATCGGATAACGGCCCCTGGCTGAGTTACGGTGACCATGCCGGTTCGGCCGGTCCCTTACGCGAGGGCAAAGGCACGACTTTCGACGGCGGCGTCCGCGAACCCTGCCTGATGCGCTGGCCGGGCAGAATCCCCGCGGGCACGGTCTGCCGCGAGCCCGCCATGACGATCGACCTGTTGCCGACGCTTGGCAAACTGGCTGGAGCCAACGTGCCGGACGATCGCGTCATTGACGGCCTGGACATCTGGCCGCTGGTATCCGGTGAGCCGGGCGCCAAAAGCCCGCACGACGCGCTGTATTTCTATTGGGGCGGCGAACTGCAAGCCGTTCGCAGCGGCCGCTGGAAGTTGCACTTGCCTCACGCCTATCGCAGCCTGGCGAACGGGGGCGGCCACGGTGGCACGCCCTCGAAGTACGAGCAGCGGCAAATCGCATTGTCGCTGTTCGATTTACAGGCCGACCCAGGCGAAGACAATGACGTCTCGGCCGAGCATCCGGAAGTCGTCAGCCGACTGCAGGCATTGGCCGACCGGGCGCGCGACGATTTAGGCGACACGGCCACACACCGGCAGGGAAAAAACGTCCGTCCCGCCGGGCAGCTTCGAAAGGGCGCAACCGAGAAGTAGCCAAACTTACTAGTGCTTTGTCAAAGCTAGATGTTCGGGTTGGCGTCTGTAGGGAACGCACTCCGTGGCGTTCCGTCGCGCACTGGTGGATCGTCAATTGGTGGTTCACGGAACGCCACGGAGTGCGTTCCCTACAGAACCCATTTCGT
>DASSFG010000044.1:0-8009 GCA_035694685.1 Pirellulales bacterium | reverse complement strand
AACAAAGGCAAGTACCTGGGCATCATCCTGGGCATCGCCTTCGCCTCGCTCTTGATCGCACAGCAAAGCTCGATCTTCTGCGGGTTGATGTTGCTGACCACCAGCCAGATCAAGGACCTCCAAGGGGCCGACATCTGGGTGATGGACCCCAACGTGCAGTTTATCGACGACATCAAGCCATTGTCGGAAAACGATCTGTATCGCGTTCGCGGCGTTTCCGGCGTGCAGTGGGCGGTGCGGCTCTACAAGGGGCTAAGCCGTGCCCGAATGGATAACGGCAACTTTCAGCAAGTCATTTTGTTGGGCCTCGACGATGCCACGTTGGTTGGAGCGCCCGTGGAAATCGTCGCCGGCAAACTGGCAGATCTGCGACGTCCGGATGCCATCATCATGGACGAAGCAGGCTACAAGCAACTTTGGCCGAACGAGCCGTTTCAACTCGGCAAGACGTTCGAGATGAACGATCGCCGCGCCGTGCTCGTCGGCGTGTGCAAGGCCCGCCGCACGTTTCAGACGTTCCCGATTGTTTACACGCGGTACAGCGAAGCGACCTTTTTTGCTCCACGCGAGCGAAAGGTACTGTCGTTCATTCTGGCTCAAGGCGAACCGTCCATCGACATTCAAGCAGTCTGCCGGCGGATCGAGCAACAAACTGGCTTGCAGGCCCAGACGCGCAGCGAGTTTTCGTATACGACCATGATGTACTACATGCGCAAGACGGGCATACCCATCAACTTCGGCATCACCGTGATCTTGGGCTTCGCGGTCGGCGCCGCCATCGCCGGACAGACGTTTTATCTGTTCACGATCGAAAATCTTAAACAGTTCGGCGCCTTGAAAGCGATGGGGACGGGCAACTTGCAGTTGGTCGGTATGATTTTGTTTCAGGCGCTGGTCGTGGGCGTCATTGGTTATGGCTTGGGCGTCGGCGGCGCCTCGATCTTCGGCCAGCTCGTAAAGAACTCCGCGACACTCGCTTTCTATATGCCGTGGCAAGTCCTCGTGGGCACCGGAGTGGCGGTGGTGCTGATCGCCATCCTGGCCAGTTTGTTGTCGATGCACCGCGTATTGGTGTTGGAACCGGCGGTCGTGTTTCAAGGTTGAAAGAGCATACATGGTTAAAGCCTATCGTTTAACCGCAGGGCCAGCGGCCCGCGCGGGGCCGGATTCGCGCAGGCCGCTGGCCTTGCGGTTAAACAATCATGCTTCCGATTGGATTTAACGATGAACGAACCGGCCATTCGCTGCCGCGACGTAACGAAGGAGTTTGGCACGGGCGGCGCCTTGGTCAAGGCGCTGCGAGGAGTCGATCTCGACGTCTATCCGGGAGAAATCACACTGCTCGTCGGCCCCAGCGGCTGCGGAAAAACAACGTTGCTGTCCGTCATTGCCGGCATCATGCAGCCTACCAGCGGCTCGGTCCACGTACTGGGGCAGGATCTTGCGAAGTTGCGCGGGCAGCGCCTGGTGCGGTTCCGCGGCGAGAACGTCGGCTTTGTGTTTCAGCAATTCAACCTGTTGCCAGCGCTGACGGCCGCCGAAAACGTCACCGTGCCGCTCATTCTGGCCGGCTGGTCGCGACGCAAAGCCCTCGTGAAAGCCGAAGAATTGCTGGCGCAGATGGGAATGGGCGAACGCTGCCAGCATTTGCCGAGCAAACTTTCCGGCGGACAGCAACAGCGTGTGGCCATTGCTCGGGCACTGGTTCACGATCCGCGCTTGCTGGTTTGCGACGAACCGACTTCGGCCCTCGACGCCCAAACCGGCCACACCATCATGGAGCTGCTACGGTCGGTGGCGTTGGAAAGCGGCCGAGCGGTGGTGGTAGTGACGCACGACAGCCGCGTGTTCGACTTCGGCGACCGGATTGCGCGCATGGAAGACGGCCGCGTCACCGGCATCGAAGAGCGGCACGTTGAGCTCTCCGCCGCAAATTCCTAGGAGAAGATGCAGAGTGGGACTGGCGTGCAAAATGAGCGTGTTGATGCTGGAGGAGCGATCAATCATCGCTCGACCCGGATAAACGGATCGGGGCGGAACATAACTAACATCAACGGCTTTAGCGAGCGCCGGCTCACCCTACGATTGAAAACACCAAATTGTCACCAAAAAGGCACCTTACCATGTTCACCAAATACCTGTTGCCCGTGATCGCCGTAGGGCTGATCGTGTTTGCCGCGCTGCACGTGGGCGGGGCGGCCAGAGAGGCCCCGCTGACGAAGCCGCCGATCGAGCCATCGCACGCTCCTTTCGCCAATTCGGTTGCCGGTGCCGGCATGGTCGAGCCGCGCACCGAGAACATCGCCATCGGCTCGCAGGTGCCGGGTGTGGTCGTCAGGGTATTCGTCGAAGTCGGCCAGCATGTGAAGGCGGGCGATCCGTTGTTTCAGCTCGACGATCGCATTCAACAGGCCGACCTCAAAGCGCGGCAGGCAAAAGCAGTCTCGGCGGAGGCCCAGTTAACGCAGCTCGAGCGCCGTCCGCGGCCCGAAGAAGTGCCCCCGGCCGAAGCGCAAGTGGCCGAGATGGAGGCCAATCTCGTGGCCCGCCGCGACTCGCTCGACCGGGCACGTCGCTTATCGTCGAACCGGGCGCTGACGGCCGAAGACGTCGTCTCGCGCGAGCAGGAAGTCCAGAAGGCCGAAGCGCAATTGGCCCGCATGAAAGCGCAGCTCAAACTGCTCAAGGCGGGTACGTGGCAATACGACCTGTTAGTGCAGCAAGCCACGCTCGAAGAAGCCGTGGCGGCGGTCGAACAGACGAAGGCGGAGATTGCGCAGCGCACGGTGCGTGCGCTGGTCGACGGTGAAGTGCTGCAAGTCAACGTACGGCCGGGCGAGTTCGTCGCGGCCCCGGCCAACACGGCGTTGATCGTCCTCGGCGACATCGACCGTTTGCACGTCCGTGTCGACATCGATGAAAATGACATTCACCGCTTTGTGCCCGGCGCTCCTGCGGTGGCCACGCTGCGCGGTCGGCCCGAACAGAAATACAAGCTTGAATTCGTGCGGGTCGAACCCTACGTCGTGCCCAAGCGTTCGCTCACGGGCGACAACACCGAACGGGTCGACACGCGCGTCCTGCAAGTGATTTACCGCATCGACGCTAAAGACGAACGGCTCTACGTGGGCCAGCAGCTCGACGTTTACATCGACATCTCCGACGATGAACGGCAAGCGAGTTAGAAACCCAACAGTCCCTCGTTTAACCGGCCGCCTACGGCGCCCGCGGCGGTTGAGACATGCACAGCACGTTGATCACTGCTCTCCAGCCGCCGAAGTTGGCGCCGCCTGCTGCGGTCGTCGCTCCGGGGGAATCAGCGCTGCCGGGTCATCGAGCACGAGAAAATGTCCGTGGTCGGCGGTGACAATGACTGCGGTCTCTTCCCAGCAGTTGTTTCGCTCGACCCAGTCGGTGATCGCTTGAAATGCCTGTTCGCCGCTGAGAACGGCGCCGATGGAGCTGTCGAGGTTGTCGTCGTGGTTGGCCCAGTCGACGTCGCCGGCCTCGACCATCAGCCAAAAGCCCCGCTTATTTTCGCCGAGCACGTCGAGCGCGGCTTGCGTCATCTCCGCCAACGTCGGGTTCTCTTCCAAATCGGCGTCGCTGTAGAACTCCGCAGTCATTGCCACGCCCGGCGCCGGGTTGTAGCGGCCGTCAGCGGTCTGAAATGGCAAATGGCCTGTGCGCACGCCAAAAAAGCCAAGCAAGCGATGTTTGCCTCGACGAGCGCGCTCGGCCGCCGTCGCCAGCAACTTGGCGCCGTTTGTCCCTGCTGTTCGTTGAGCCACGACATAGCGTCCGCCATGCTCGAGGTCGCTTTGCTCCAGATCGTCGCGCGTCAGGTAACGGTTGCCGGGTACGAAGTTGCTACCCTGCCCGTCCGGCAGCAAACCTTCGTGCCCCCAACCGGCGCCGAGCAACACGTCGACGCCTGGCAGCACTTGCTCGCGATGAGAGACCGACACCAGGCCGAGCATGTCACGGGTCAGATCCTGGTAATCGTCGCGCCACACGTTATTGGCGTAGGCGGCGGCTGGCGTGGCATGGCTGATGGGCACGCTGGTCACAACGCCGACGGAATACCCTTGTTCTTGCAGTTCGCGCGCTATCGGAACGACGTGCCGACCATTGCCGTCCACACCAATGGCGTCGTTGAACGTCTTCACGCCGCAACACATGGCGGTGGCCGACGCCGCGGAATCGGTGACGGCCTGCTTGTGTTCCAGCGATTGGCCAATGAGATACGTCGGATCCGGAGGCGCCTCCCACGGCGTCGAGCCCCCGCGGCGAAAATCGTAACCACCTGGGATTGTTCCGCCCGGATTGATGACCGTCTGGGCATCGACGTCGGCCTTCGTTTTGTCGTTAAGCGGACTGCTGACAAAGTAACCAAAATCCGTCTCGACGCCGCGATAGTCTTGAAAGCTCAGGCCCGAGCCACGTCCTGATTCATAGACCTGGCCGCCGGCATAAACAGCCGCAGCCTGCGTCGTTCGCCAGTCCATGCCGTCAAAAATGAGCAACACCACGTATTTCTTGCCCGCCGCAATCGCCTGCTTTTGCAGCCGATAAACCTCCGTCTGGTCGAAATACTCGGCTTGCGGGTTCAACGTGCCTTCAGGCAGGCGACCATAGAGCGCTTCCAGCCTGGCGCGGCTGCGATAGACACTCTGCCGTCCGGCAACTTGATCGAGCGACAGCCCAAAGGTGTAAATCGGCACCAGGCGGTTCGAGTGCTTCGTCCAGCCGGTGTAACGGGCTGGGTTCAATCCCCAATGTCCCCACGTCGCCTTCCCGCGGGCCATGGCTTCGGTTTGCAAGCAGCGCAGATGATCTCGGGCATCGTCGGCACAGTCGCGCCGTACCTGGGCTTTCGAGGGCGTCGTCACGGCGCAAACCGCCGCGACCAGCCCTAAGCGAATGAGTTTCAAATTGCTCCCTTTCAATGGCGGAATCGGGTCGCATCAACCTTAATCGGTGGCTCGCCGCTGGAGAAGAGGCAGGGAAGGTAGACGGTAGACAGTAGACGGTAGACGGTAGACAGTAGACGCGGGAAGGCGGGCGCATCGGTGCCTTCGTCGTGGGTGGTGTCCTAATAGTGTGGTGCCGCCGATTCCTTGGAAGACCATGTGGCACAGCCGCCCTCGGCTGTGCGTCGCCGCCTACGGCGGTCTAGACCGGGACACAGCCGAGGGCGGCTGTGCCACATGACTGTGCCAGCACCACGCTATAAGGACACTACCTCGTCGTGGGCGACATTGCCTTGTGCAAAGCATCAATGTAAATTGATGGTTCGACGTTGCAAATGATCTCGGGGCAGCAGAAGGAGATGCCGTATGCTCAAGCTGTTCACAGACGTTACGCGCGATTGCCAACAGGCAAACCGACGGCAATTCCTGCACGTGGGCACGCTGGCCGGGTTGGGCATTTCGCTGCCCGCACTGCTTGCTGCCCGAAAGAATGCTGGCGCGTCGACTTCGGGCCGACCCGGCATCAATTGCATCCTTATCTGGACGCAAGGCGGAACTAGCCATCATGATACGTTCGATCCAAAACCCGAGGCGCCGGTCAGCATCCGCGGTCCCTACCAGGTGATCGACACGGCAGTGGCGGGCGTCAAATTCACCGAAGTCGTGCCACGGCTGGCAAAAGAGCTCGGCCGCTTTTCGGTGTTGCGAAGCTGGAACCCCCGCAACGGCAGCCACGGCACCGCGGACCAATATGTAATGTCGGGGCAGAAGTTCAATCCGGCGGTGACTCATCCTTGTTATGGCTCGGTGGTCAGCCGGGAGCTTGGCTTTCAAACCGCCATGCCCCCCTTCGTACAGCTCGGTACATCGATCGACCGTCGCTTTGGCGGTGGCTCGCCCGGCTACCTCGGCCAAGAACATGCCGCGTTCGAGCTGGCAGCCGATCCCAATGCCGAAAAGTTCGCGGTGCGCGACATCAGTATGCCGCGGGGCATCGATGGAGATCGCCTCCAGCGACGGCGGCGCATGCTCGATTGCCTGGACGAGGAACAGCGCCGCGTGGAAATGCCGGCCTCCCTCACAGGTTCACCGACCGGCAAAGCCGGCCTACAACCCGCCGCCTACGATGCGCTCGACGAGCACGTCAAGACGGCCTTCAACATGATTACGGCGCCTGAGACGAAACGGGCCTTCGACATCGACGACGAAGATCCCCGCGTGCGTGACCGCTACGGCCGCCATCGCTTCGGGCAGAGTTGTTTGTTGGCCCGTCGCCTGATTCAGTCGGGTGTGCGTTTCGTAACGGTTACGGATGGCGGATGGGACACCCATCAGAAGAACTTTGAGTCGCTTAAGACGCGGCTGGTGCCACCCGTCGATCAGGCCTTACCAGAATTACTGGCCGATCTCGATGCACTGGGGCTGCTATCGACCACTCTCGTGTTGTGGCTGACCGACTTTGGCCGCACGCCCAAGATCAACTCGGCGAGCGGACGCGACCATTGGTCGACGGCCGGGTTTATTCTGGCCGCCGGCGCCGGCATACCGGGCGGCACGGTCGTCGGCCGGACCGACGGCGAAGGCGGCTATGCCACGGCCGACGAGTATTTTACCGAAGACCTGGCCGCTACGGTCTATAGCAAGCTGGGCATTCCGCTCGACACCATCCATCACACGCCCGATGGCCGCCCCATGCGGCTCAATGAAGGGCGCGTGATCAGGCAGTGGATGTAGCCGTTAATCGCTAAATTTTCGCCACTCTACGGGCACGGCAGAGTCCGCTTTATAGGAAAGTTGAGCGATTTGGCGAAAATTCGTTCCGCTCGCTCAAGGGCTGTTCACGGGTCAGCCGATACGGTAGGTGTCCCTCGACGAGGAAGTACGTGCCGGCAACGGCACGTATAGGGAGCACCAGGCAACCGACCCGGCTTTTTTCGAGCCAAGGAATGGTTCGACGGACCTGGCGCGATAACCTTGTGAACTGCGGGATTTCGACCCACGCTGACCAACTAACGACTGCCCTTGCCGTCACCCGCGGCCGCCGCCACGGCGACGCGAAAACTCTCCGCGAGTGACATCGCTCCCGTGCGCTAGAGCGGTGTGTCGGAAAGGGCCTGCTCGCTTAGTCCCGGGCAAGCGTTACCGCCCCAGTTCCATGTAAAGGAGACGTTGCTCGATGAAATGGAACATGTTTGTAGGAGCACTCGTAGTCAGCTTGGGTCTGTGTAGCCAGAGCTTCGGCTTCGAGTTGCTGAATCGGATGTTGGGGCGTGGTGGCGGCGGTAGCTGCTGCCAGTCCCAGTGCTGTGAGACGAGCTGCTGCCAGCCGGCTTGCTGTGAGCCGACTTGCTGTGCGCAGCCCGCCTGCTGTGAACCCGCCTGCTGCGAGCCCGCCTGCTGTGAGCCGGCCTGCTGCGAGCAGAGCTGCTGCAACACCGGTTGCTGCAAAAAGAAGTGCGGTTTGTTTGGCCGCATGAAGGGCATGTTTGGTCACAAGAGCTGCTGCAATAGCTGCTGCGAGCCCGCTTGCTGCGAGCCCGCCTGCTGCGAACCGGCCTGCTGTGAGCCCGCCTGCTGCCAACAAGCCTGCTGCGAACCGGCTTGCTGTGAGTCGGCCTGCTGCGGACAACAGACCTGCTGTGGCGGTAGCTGCTGCGACAACTGCTGCAAAACGAAGCGGTGCGGCCTGTTGGCCAACCTCTTCAAGAAGCACAAGAGCTGCTGTGGCTCGAGCTGCTGTGCTTCGAGCTGCTGCGGTGGCTGTGGCGCTGGCGCCCCGGCTGACGGCGGTGCCCCGGCTCCCGCTGCCGGCGAAGGCGCTCCGATGCCGCCTGCCCCGGTGACCGATCCGTCGGCCTCCATCCAGGGCCGTCGCACGATGGCCTCGACCCGCAACCTCGTGCAGCGCAACTAGTCAAAACGGTTGACTGTTCAGGGGCAGCAACCTGGGGTCAGAACTGGGGTCAGAACGAACAAGACCTGTCTGGGATTCACTTCCCAGACAGGTCTTTTCTATTTAGGCAAGCGGCGCGTGGT
>DASSFG010000043.1:0-6677 GCA_035694685.1 Pirellulales bacterium | reverse complement strand
CTCGTAGCCCAACGGCGAAAAGAATTGCTGGCCGAAAAACAGGCCGTCGAAACACGCCAGCGCGAGCTGACGGCCGAGGTTGCACAGGTGACTTCGCCCGAACTCGCCGCGCTAGAACAACAGATCGCCGCGACGCAGAAGGATCTCGCCGCATTGCCCATCGAGCCAGGCCAGGCCAGCCCGACTCTCGGCTATCACAGTCACATTATGCCGACGCCCGAAGCGACGAAATGGGTGCAGGTCGATCTCGGCCAATCAGTTCCGATCGACGAGATTGTGCTGGTGCCGGCGCACGTTGCTTACGGCGGCCATCCTGGGCCGGGCTTTGGTTTTCCGCCACGCTTCAAGGTCGAACTGTCTGACGATCCGGCGTTTAACACATCGCAGCTTGTGGCCGACGAAACCGCCGCCGACTTTCCGCACCCGGGCGATACGCCGTATCGAATTGCCGTCTCAGGAAAGACGGGACGTTACCTGCGTGTCACGGCCACGCGGCTGTGGAAACGCACTGACGATTGGATTTTCGCACTCGCAGAGTTGTTCGCCTTCTCCGCCGGCAATAACGTCGCGGCGGGCGCGGACGTGACGGCACTCGATTCAATCGAAGCCCCGCCCGGCTGGGCCAAGAAAAACTTCGTCGACGGCTTCAGCAGCCGCGAACGGCTGACGGAATCAAGCGGCAGCGGCATTTCGCGGCGACAACGACTGAACCTCGATCTTTCGCAGCTCGTCGCCGAGCGTCGGCAACAACGGTTGGCCGCCGTCGATCCCGGCCTGCGTCAAGAAATGGAATTGACCGCCCAGCGGTTAACCGATTTGCACAGCCAACTCGCCGCTTTGCCGCCGCCGTCGCACGTTTTCGCGGCGGCACACGATTTTGCGCCGCAGGGCGGCTTTACGCCTGCCCGCGAGCCTCGGCCGGTGTATCTCTTGGCTCGTGGCGACGTGAGGGCGCCGCAAGAATTGATGCGTCCCGGTGCGGTGTCTTGCGTCCGTGGCCCGAATGCAGAGCTTTTGTTTGCGGACCCAGCCGATGAAGGCCAACGCCGCGCGGCGCTGGCCCATTGGTTGACGGACCCGGCCAACGCATTACTGCGCCGGTCGATCGTCAATCGCGTCTGGCACTTTCACTTTGGTCAGGGACTGGTTGGTACGCCGAACGATTTTGGCCGCATGGGCTCGCTGCCCAGCCATCCGGAGTTGCTCGATTGGCTGGCCGGTTGGTTCATCGATCAGGGCGAATCGCTGAAAGAGCTGCACAGCTTGATCGTCACCAGCTCGGTCTACCGCCAAATGTCGGACGAGAAACCCGAATACGCAAAGATCGACGCCGGCAATCGGCTCTTGTGGCGCATGAACCGCCAGCGGCTCGACGCCGAGTCGATTCACGATGCGATGCTGGTGGCCTCGGGCAGGCTCGATCGCCGTATGGGCGGGCCCTCGGTGCGGCAGTTCTCTTTCAAAGACGATCATTCTCCCATTTACGATTATGAAAAATACGACGTCGACGAGCCTGGCTCTCGACGGCGTAGCATCTATCGCTTCCTGGTGCGGAGCGTGCCGGACCCCTTCATGGAATGTCTGGACTGTTCCGACCCTTCAATCCTGACGCCCAAGCGCAACACGACGCTAACCGCCCTGCAATCGCTGGCCCTATTGAACAACCCGCTTGCCGTACGCCAATCGCAGCACCTGGCCGACCGCGTCAGCCAAATCGCGGCCGACCTGCGCGGCCAGATTGACGTGGCCTTTTGTCTTGCACTGGGCCGCGAGCCAACGACGACCGAACGAGAGCGTCTCGTCGCCTACGCCGAAAAGTTCGGCTTAGTGAACGCCTGCCGTGTGATTTTTAACAGCAATGAGTTTGTGTTTGTGGATTGAAGCGTCTTTGCTTAGGAGGCCTTCGCCGAAACTTTTTCCGTGAGATTTGACTTGAGCCAAGTGTTCCATTGCTTTGCGTCGAGGTTCAGCGCGTCAGCGAATGCGTCAGTCACGCGGCGATCGTTAAGGTGCTTTCGGCCGAAACCGTTGCGTTGGACCAGCCGCTTCAACGCATCCGGTCCAGCGATTTCGACCAAGTCGTCCAACATCGTGTCCAGTTCAAAGGAATAGCCTCCAAATTTTGTATCGGGGCTGACGGCTTCGCCCAGGTAACGATCCAGCAGGGCCTCAATGGCGGAGTCAACGTCGATGTGCGCCAGCAGCTCAAAAGCGTTTACCGGGTAAATGCGATGTATTATCAACTCCCGCAACCATCCAACATCAGCTTGAGTGCAGCATTGAGCCACTTCCGAAACTGGCAGCTCACGCCACACCTCAAAAAGGCCTTTGCTAGCCGTCATCGCATCGGCCGCCGCGGTACGGAGTTCTTCAAGCGTCTTGTTTTCTTTCATTACACATACTCTGATGGTTGGAGTGACGACTTTTACTCGTCCTCGGCGCCCTCATCCGCGTGCGAAGTTCGCCCTGACGCCAGAATTTGCCCGGCGTCCACGTCTTCGAGGATAACAATCTCCTTCTGGCCCGCTTTCGTAAACCGGCACCGCACTCTCTTGTTCGTGACATCGATGTCCATCCAAGCGTCAGCGTTGCGAGCGCCGGTAGCGTTTTTGATTCTATCAGGATCCACAGGCTCGATATCAGTTGTCGTTGCCGGAATTCCATTTCCTTTCGTCGCGTCGAAACGAATGCCCCGCCTTTTAGCGCGTTTCACATTTTTCCGGCTGTCAAACCGACGCACGACTTCGCGCGTCTCCTGCATCGGCCTGGCGGCTTCGGGGCTCAGCTCGTCCACACCGTCATTGTGGCTTTCTTAGACATGATCGTTCAAGTCCATTATTACCTCAATTCTCCGCGGCAGATGGTGAATCATGAGCTTCCCGACACTCTTCCATAAAGCAGGAAGCGAATCGAACCGCCGTACTTTCCTGTGGCAACTTGGCGCTGGGCTGGGCGGCATTGCACTGGCCCAACTGCTCGGCAAAGAGGGGCTGCTGGCGGATGCGGCGACAGGTGCAACCCAGTCGGACCTGAACGGCGGACTACACCATCGGGCGAAGGCCAAACAGGTCGTGCAGCTCTTTATGTCGGGGGCGGCGAGCCAATGCGACCTGTTCGATTATAAGCCGGAGCTCATCAAGCGACACGGACAGCCGTTTGATCCCGGTGAGCAAGTCGAGCTGTTTCAAAGCGTGCCCGGCGCGTGCATGAAAAGCCCTTGGCAGTGGCAGCAATACGGGCAGTGCGGCAAATGGATGAGCTCGCTCGTGCCGCACCTGGCCCAATGCGTCGACCGCATGGCGTTCATCCATTCGATGCAGTCGAAGTCGAACGTTCACGGTCCGGCGACCTTCATGCAAAACACGGGCTTCGTGCTGCCTGGTTTTCCCAGCATGGGCGCTTGGATTTCTTACGGTCTGGGCAGCCTGAACGACAACCTGCCCACCTTTGTCGTGCTGCCCGACTCGCGCGGTTTTGCTCCCAACGGACCCGGCAACTGGAGCGCCGGCTTCTTGCCGGCCGCTCATCAAGGCACGATGGTGCGGCCCGGCGCCAAGAACCCGATTGCCGACTTGCACCCGCCGGCCGACGCCGATTTCATCACGCCCGCAAGCGAAGCGGCCGGCTTGGGACTGCTGCGCGAGCTGAACGGCGAACACCTCGCCTCGCGCGCAGGCGATTCGCGGTTGGAGGCCCGCATCGCGGCGTATGAAATGGCGGCCCGCTTGCAGCTCAGTGCGCCCGAGGTGCTAAACCTGGCTGACGAGACCGAGGCGACGCACAAGTTCTACGGGCTCGATCAGCCGGCCACCGAAGATTTCGGCCGCAACTGCCTGGTGGCCCGGCGGCTGTTGGAGCGAGGTGTGCGGTTCTTGCAGGTTTTCAGCGGCGCCGACAACGGTTTTCCGCGCCGTAATTGGGACAGCCACGAAGACATTGCCAAAGACCACGGCGACATGGGCCTGAGCATGGACCGCCCCGCCGCGGCGCTCGTCAAAGACCTCGAAGCACGCGGCCTGCTCGACGATACAATCGTCATCTGGACGACCGAGTTTGGCCGGATGCCGTGTAGCCAGGGCGGAAAAGGCCGCGACCACAATCCATTCACCTTTACAAGCTGGCTGGCCGGTGGCGGCATCAAGGGCGGCATCAGCTACGGCCAAAGCGACGAATGGTCCTACAAAGCCGTGGAGAATCCGACCTATTGTTACGATCAGCACGCCACTGTTTTGCACCTCCTGGGCATCGACCACGAGAAGCTTACCTATCGCCACAACGGCATCGACCGCCGTTTGACCGACGTCCACGGGAAGGTGGTTTTCCCACTGTTGGCGTAGGGATCGGGAACTATGAGATCCACAAGTCGTTGCACGCCTGCTCGTAACTCTGCTCCAGATCGAGGGGAGTAACCAGGTAGCTTCGCAAACACTTACTCGGCCGGCACGCCTAGGTGGCAAATGCCTTTCCTAGGCTGCATCGCAATCAGGTGGGCGACTTTGCGGCCGGTGGTGCTGAGGGGATAGTCGGCCAGCTCGACGGGGCGCAGCCAGCGAAGATCGGCGCGCCGACGCGGGGCACGGATGCAGTCGGCCCAGTGACAATCAAGCACGATGCGAAAACGCGTCACACCGTGCTTGAGCGTCGTGAGCGGTCCGGCGAGCCTAGCCACCACGCCCGTCGTCTCGCTGAGCCTGGCGATGATCTCCGCGGACGCGCCGCCGTTCGACGATTCCACGGCAAATCGCGGAAAGTCCCACAAGCCGGCCCAGCGCTCACCAGTTTGCCGCTCGTGCAGCAACACCGTATCGCCGCGGCGAACCACGACGAGGACCTCGCACACCGCCTCAATCCGCGGCTTCGCTTTCGCCAGGGGAATCAGATGTTGCAGCGATTGCTGGTTAGTTGGGCAAAGCTTCTGAACGGGGCAACGGTCGCAGGCAGGCTGGCGAGGAGTGCAGATGAGACTGCCCAATTCCATCAACGCCTGGTTCAATTTGCTCGACCCGCGTCGCGGCAACAGTTCTTCAGCCAGCCGCCAAAGCGTCGCTTGGCCCTCTTTCTGCCACGGGCTGCCTCGATAGGCCAGCAGCCGGCTGAAGAGGCGGATGGTGTTGGCTTCCAGGATCGGCTCACGGGCGTCGTATGCGATCGAAAGTATGGCGCCGGCGGTGTACCGGCCGATGCCCGGCAAACGCCGCACAGCGTCCGGATCGCTCGGAAATCGCCCGGCGTGCTCGCGCACGACAACTTTCGCAGCGAGATGCAGTTGTCTGGCGCGGCGGTAATAGCCGAGCCCTTCCCAGAGCCGCAGCACATCGCGCTCCTCGGCCGCCGCCAGAGCGGCAATCGAGGGAAAGGCTTCGACGAAGCGCGGGAAATAGCGGGCGACAGTGGCGACTTGCGTCTGCTGCAACATGATTTCGCTGACCCACACGCGGTACGCGTCGGGCGAGCGTCGCCACGCCAGGTCGCGGGCGTGCCGCGCATACCAGGTGAGCAACTTGCGGCGAAAGTTCCGCGTCCAGGCCGCATCGGGCCAGTGGTGATCCGTCATTACTCTTGTCCTTCATCTCTCATCCATCATCCGCCGCCCGACCACGCTATACTATGGCCATGCACCCACGCAAGCGAAAAAAAGCCCCGCAGGACGCCGACGAACGACTCGGCTTTCGGCGGCGGCGCACCGCGCTGCGCGTGCGGCGCAGATCCGGCGAAAAGGCTTGGGAGCTGGTTCATCCGCGATGTGCACTCGAACGTGCCGAAGACCTCGAAGAGGTTCAGCAAATGCTCGACGGGGGCGAAACCGAAATTGCCCTCGACGAGCTGCGTTGGCTATTAAACGGCTGTAGCGACTTCGTCGCCGCGCATCGAATGCTGGGAGAGCTGGCCCTGGCTGACGGCGACCTGCGGTTGGCCCGCGGACATTTTGGTTACGCATACGAGATCGCCCTGTCGGCCTTCCCTCCACGCGGCCTCGACGGCCCCCTGCCATATCGTTTGGCGGCCAATCAGGCGTTCCACGAGGCGGCGAAGGGACTGGCTTGGAGTCTGCACGAACTGGGCAAAATAAAGCTTGCGCGGCGAGTTCTGGATCAGATGCTTGCCTGTGACCCTTCCGACCCCCTCGGGGTAACGACTTGGAAGCAAGCCTGGGCGAACGAATAAGAACCGTACAGCCGTCACAACCGTTCAAGTCGCCCTCTTTACCAGCCGATAGATAAAGGCCGCCGTAAGGCGTGCTTGCCTGGAGGGTTGTCGCATGGACATCAGCCGCGTTCGCCGTTTCGTCATCGACTTGTTGCCCGAGTTGGGTTTGGCGCCGACGCAACCCAATTGGGAGACGCTACTTGTGTCGGACGGCAAGCCCCTCGGCTGCCGCTTTGAGTTCGACCATGTCCGCGCCTACTGGTTCGCGACCCGACAAGCGGTCGAGTTTTACGGCGCCGACTGGTCGCCATTGAAAGTCGCTCAGCTCGGCTAGCGTTAGCGACGCTTCCAGGCAATCCACCTAAAGGCCCCACTATGACGCTCGAAAAGAACACGGTGCCGCCAGCGCCCCCTGATTTTGACTACGAATTGTTGGCACGAAGCTGCAGCCATTGGCATCAGCGCTGGCAGGTGTTTCGCGGCGTCTATACTCCGGGCACGAACGCCGTCGAAGAGATGCTTGATGCCCT
>DASSFG010000042.1:0-5602 GCA_035694685.1 Pirellulales bacterium | reverse complement strand
CCGCCTGCAAGGGCCTGTTTTATGCGCTTCTGCCGGCCAGCCGAACGTCGCGTACCGGCATTCCCACGGCGTCTGCGCGGGTTTTGGAACGTCGCGCCGTGTATTTCGCTGCTTGCAATACCGTTAGTGAACCGCCGTCAAACGGAAAGGCCGGAAGTGGCACCGGCTGGTACCGGCGAGGAATGAAGAAACAGCCAACCGGCTACCTTGGCGCTGCCTCCCAAAAAATCATCGCCGTACTGGACGCCACGCCGCGCACCGTGAACGAGGTTAACGCTCTCGCCGACCGGTGTGGAACGCGCCCGTTGCTCGACAGCCTGGTCAAGAAGGGGCTGGCGAAGAAAGCGCGTATCGACGGCCGCGTGCGGTACTGGCTGGTCCCAAAGCCACGCGCATGAAAAAACCGCAGCGGCCGGTTGGCCCGACCGCCGCGGCTTATTAGGGGGAAACGCTACGAGCATTGCCTTGGAGGTCCTAATCGAGCCAGCGGCGGAATCAAGTCGGGTCACCCCTGGGTACTGTCCTAACACCTCACTATACTGCGTGAGGTGGTCATTACATGCTCGTGGCCGACAAGGAGAATCTCAATGTGGCGATACTTGCCCATCCTTACGGTAATGCTGACGTTGCTGGCCGGTTTTCTCGGGACATCGTCGGCCGCGGAGCACGAGCAGGAACAGGCCGTGCCGTTTTCGATTCGCTCGGTCAAAGACGGCAAATGGTCGGAGGTGAGCACCTGGCTGCCGGCCAGAGTGCCCGGTGACGGCGACCGCGTACTGATTAACCGCGACACTACCGTGGAATACGACGTGGCCAGCAAAGACGTACTGCGCCTGATTCAGGTGGTCGGCGCCCTCTCCTTTGCTCGCGATCGTGACACCGAGCTCAACGTGGCGCTGGTGAAGGTCCAGGACAGCGAGACGTGCAGCGAAAGCGGCTTTGCTTGCGACTTCCACCACAAGACGAAGGGCGGCGAGCCGACGGACGCCCCTCCAGGCCGCATGCCCGCCCTGCTTGTCGGCGCGCTTGAAAAGCCGATTCCCGCCGAGCACACCGCACGGATCCGACTGCATTACTTGGACGGAATGAGCAAGGACGATGCCCCTGCAATCGCCTGCTGTTCGGCCAGGATGGAGATTCACGGCGCGCCGCTCAAACGGACGTGGCTCAAATTGGCGGCCGACGCCAAGGCGGGCGACGATCGAGTCGTCGTGGCCGAAAGCGTCTCCGATTGGCGAGTGGGCGACGAGGTGATTGTCACCGCGTCCGAGCGCGGAGTGGCTTTTGGCTCGTATCGAGCAGGCGCCAAGCGAGTGAACGAGGCGCAGACGGAAGAACGCCGCATCGCCGCCATCGACGGCGCGACGATCACGCTCGACAGGCCCCTTGCGTTCACTCATCTAGGCGCCGGTGAGTTCCGCAGCGAAGTCGCCAATCTGTCACGCAACGTGGTGATCGAGAGCGCCGATCCCGGCGGCGTGCGGGGCCACACGGTTTATCATCGGTTCAGCCGCGGCGGCATCAGCTATGCGCGGTTCGCGCATCTCGGCAAAGAAGGCGTGCTGGGCCGCTACGCGATCCATTACCACCTGGTGGGCGACACCATGCGCGGCAGCAGCGTGCAAGGTGTGGCCATCGTCGATTCGCACAATCGCTGGATCACGATCCACGGCACGCAGTATCTCGTGGTGCGTGATTGCGTCGGCTTTCAAAGCGTCGGGCACGGCTTCTTTCTGGAAGACGGCACCGAGGTCTACAACCTGCTCGACCATAACCTGGGCGTCCAGGCTTATGGCGGCAAGCGTTTGCCGAACCAGGTGCTGCCTTTCGACGAAAATGAGGGGGCCGCATTCTGGTGGGCGAACGGCCGCAACACGCTGGTGGGCAACGTCGGCTGTGAAAACGACCAGTATGGATTTCGCTACGACATGCAGCGCACGTCGCAGTTCGACACCCATTTGCCGATCTTGCAAGCCGACGGCTCGAAGCAGCCGATCGACGTGCGAACGATTCCCATCTGGCGGTTCGACGACAACGAAGCACACACTAACTTCGCCGGCATGGTGGTGGCCGCGAACGGCGGCAACCAGCCCGATGCTCCGATTGAAGACGAGCGGATGCTGGAACAGATCAAAAGGGTTGACTGGACCGGCCCCGATACCCGGCACCCACACGTACTCCGCAACTTCACCGTCTGGGAAGCCCATTACGCTTTTCGGCCGCATAGTCCGGCGATGCTGATGGATGGGCTGCGAATAGCCCGTGCAACCTACGGCATTTACCGGCCGGCATTTGAGAACCACGTTTATCGCAACGTGCATCTCTCGGAAACCGGCGCGGAACCGTTCAATCGCGGCATGGACGACGCCAGCGCGCAGACCGGCAGCATTACCGTCGATGGCCTGACGATCGACGATTTCAACGGGGGCGACCAGCGGCACCCGATCGTCCACATGAGCGACAACAACCTGTCCGGCACGGCGGAAAATCACTTCCGCAACGTCGTCTGGAAGAACGACAACGGTCGCCGGCCGGTATTCAACCGGGGCGGCTCGGTGCGAGTCGATCCGTTCGTGCCACAGGGAGTGCCTTACTACCTGCACGACTTTTTTGCGCCGGGCCGCCATGCCAAAATCGTCAGCACCAAGGCCAAGGATCTGCTGGCTGACGGCAGGCAGTACCGTTCGCTGGCGCCGCTGACAGGCGACGAATCGGTGGTGGCCGAAGTGACCGGCATCGCCTGGCCCGAGTTGCTCGACGAAATCGACGACCACCCGCCGGCGACGGTTGTCTTATCGGTGGCGGTCGACGCTGGCCGGCTCGTTGTCCGCGGGATTTCCCACGACAACGGCGAGATCAGCTCGGTCGAGGTCAACGGCCAAGCCGCCGAGCTCCTCGCCTCGGCCAGCGGCGTCGTCGACTGGCAAGCCACACTAGAATCCCCGCCGGGCACGCCGATCATTGCCTTTGCCAAAGATGGGGCAGGCAACGTCGAACAGATGGCTCACCGGCTCCGGATGGACTAGAGGCCCCGTTCCTACGGTCCTGGCTGCCATGCCGACCGCCGGCTGCCCAATGTGGCACGCTTGGATTGGCCAATCGTTCATTTCATGCGTAATTCGGACCTACCGTTTGGTGGTGTCTTAACAGTGAGTTGCTTATGACGCGTAGGGTGGGACGAGCGAAGCGAGTCCCACCTGTTCGGCCGGCTGTTGGTGGGACTCGCTTCGCTCGTCCCACCCTACCGATATTGCCACCGCTGCCGACAACTGACTGCTAAGACACTACCTACCATTTCCACGGCTTGCTTGCCCCTTGCACGGGGCGATACACTGAAAATAAGGCGGTGTGCCACCGGAGATCCTTGAAATGAGCGATGTAGCGCAAGCGGACGGCGGTTCGGGCGTATTGCGACCATCTGCGCCTGCCGAACCCTCGACAGTGCCTGTGAGCGCACGACGCGGCCAATCCCCCGTCAAACCCAGAAAAGAGAGAGTAGCTCAGCGCCTTCCCGAGTCCGCGATGACTTCCTCGCCGGTGGTTGTCTTGGCTGCCGGCGAACCGCCGACAACCACGACTGCCGCGCCTGTGGCCGAGCCCGGCGGCCAACGTCGCTTTTTGCCCCCCAATGCGTTGCGCTTCAGTGCGGCGGTTTGTTGCTCGACCGTCGTCCACATGGCGCTGGTCATTGCGCTGGCCTTATGGTTTTTTCCGGAGATGGCGAAGCCACGTTACGCCGAAATTGAAGCCACCGTGCTCGATCGGCCGGACGAGCTTCTCAACCAGGTGCTCGAAACGGAGGTCGAACCCACCAAAGAGCTGGCGCTGGTCAGCGCATCGCCGCTGGCGACTGTATCGGGCAACGTCGCCATACACGGCGTCTCGCAGCCGAAGCTCGATCGCACGGTGGCCGAGTCGACCGAAATGCCGTCGGCGACCATTGGCGACGTCGAGAACTTCACTTCTGCGGGTTCGGGGTTCAATAGCGAGGTGCCCGAAGGCACCTACGGCGAGCCACAGGCCATCGTCGACAGCTATCAGGAGGCGATGGACCGCATCACCCACGAAATCCTGCACATGCTTTCCAAGGGAAAGGTGCTCGTCATCTGGTGCTTCGATCAGTCGGAGAGCATGAAAGACGACCAGGAAGAAATTCGCAGTCGCATTGAGCGGGTTTACTCCGAGCTGGGCCTGTCCGATGCCGCGCGAGGCGATGCGTTGTTTAGCGCCGTTACCAGCTACGGCGAACAATTCAAAATTCACACGCCTAAGCCCACGGCCGATCTCGACGAAATCCGCGACGCCATCGGCGAGGTGCCCATCGACAAGACGGGCAAAGAAATGATGTGCCTGGCGGTCGGCTCGTCGATTGCCGCCTTTCACAAATACGCCACCTCCGGCCGGCGGCAGCTTGCCTTGATCCTGGTGACCGACGAAAGCGGCGAAGAAGAAGACAACTTTCAAAACCTGGAGTCGGCCGTGCAAGAAGCGCGCAGTACACGCTGCACCGTTTTTGCTTTGGGCCGCGAGGCCGTCTTCGGTTATCCCTATTGCTACATGAACTGGATCGATCCAAAGACGAAGATTGATTTCTGGCTCCGCATCAACCGCGGCCCGGAGACGCCGCGGCCCGAACAACTGCAGATCGACGGCTTCACGCATCGCTGGGACGCCCATGCCAGCGGTTTCGGGCCCTACGAGCAGGTGCGTTTGGCGCGGGAGACGGGCGGAGCCTTCTTCATGCTTCCCAGTCCTGAGGTGAACCTGGTGGCCCGCGACAACCGCAAGTATGAGTTGGAGCGGATGCGGCCCTATTTGCCCGATCTCAGCCCGCGGACTGAATATGAGAAACAGCGCGACAAGAGCAAGTTGCGCAGTACCCTGTGGCAGGTGATTCTCGATCTCAATCCCTATCACAAGGAAAACGCGAAGCGTTGCACCGTGCGGGTGACGTTTCCCATCGACCCGCAGGAGTTTGCCAAGCTTGCCGTCGAAAACGAGCAGACGGCCCGCGGCATGCTCGAATATCTCAAGCAGGCCGAAAAGACGCTCGACAAAGTCAAGCCGCTCAGAAGCCGCGAGAAGAGCTTTCGCTGGCAGGCCAACTACGACCTGATGTATGCCCAAGTGGTTGCCTACCAGGTCCGTATCCAGGAATACGCCGCCTACCTGGCCGATTGCGTCAAGCACCCGAAAGAGATCAAAAACCCCCTCGGCAAAGACAAACCCACCACGCACTGGGACATTCGCACCCGGGCCAAAATGATCACCGGAGGCAAAACCAAGGAAGACGTGGATCGCGCTACCGCGTTGTTGAAAGAGGTCGTGCGGTTGCACCCCGGCACGCCCTACGCCGCGCGGGCCGAGTGGGAATTGCACCGCGGCTTCGGCGTCGAGCTCGTCGAGCGGTTTTACGACCCGCGCCGCGGCAGCATTAAGGTGCCGAATCTCTGATTACACCTTTTTCGTGGACGAACTCTGAGTTGGGCCGTCGAAAGAATGCGACGACTTCTCCATACTCGTTCGCGCCGCTTCCCGCGACCGCGTCCAAGTCGTGCGAAATATCCTCCCACCTTCCTAACTTGCTCGTCCATTTACCACT
>DASSFG010000041.1:0-5221 GCA_035694685.1 Pirellulales bacterium | reverse complement strand
AATGGCTCGACGCGAAAATCGCGGGCGCCGTTAGCGCCGCCGTCTAAACAGGCGTAGGGTGGGACGAGCGAAGCGAGTCCCACCAATTGCTGTTCTGGTGGGACTCGCTTCGCTCGGCCCACCCTACGCTTACCTCGCAGTGGCTCATTAACTACCTAGGACTCAATAAAATAGCTGGTTTTGGTTGCGGCCAACCGCCGCGCGAGGATCCTCGTAGCCCCTGGGGGCGGCACCAGCCCGCAGGCGCTCTCAGGCTGGCGTCGGAGCCGGACCTTCGATGCAGATTGCTTTGTGGTCTTTGTAGGCGCCGGGACGGGCTTGAAACTTGGCGACGCCTTCCACGTCGACGACTAGCGGCGCGCGAACGTCTTTTTCCGTCGTGATGATGTCTCCCACGCGCAAGCCCAGCAATTCGCGGGTGGAAATACGCGTTTCAGCCAGTTGCACGCTCAGTTCGACCAGCGAGCCTTGCAAATTGCGGCTGATTTGCTGGATGCTTTCCGGCGTGGCCTGCCGCCTGCCATAGGCGACCCAACTGTTCGACGACAGCTTGTTGCCGATCCGTTCGATCGAGTTGAACGGCACGCAAAGGTTCATCATGCCGCGCACGTCGCCCACGGTCAGCTCGAAGCTGATCAAAACGACGACTTCGTTGGGAGGCACGATCTGCACCAACTGCGGGTTGCTTTCCACGCGAATGACCGCCAGGTCGAGATCGAGCACGTTCTCCCAAGCGCGGTGCAGCTCTTCCAAGAACAGGTCGGTGATCCTGCGGACCAATCGCAGTTCGATCTCCGTCAGCGGACGCCTGGCCTGCGCGCCACCTTCACGGCCGCCGCCCAGCAAGCGGTCGATGATCGGGTAAAGGATCGAGGGGTTGATGTCGAGAATCAGGTTGCCTTCCAGCGGGTCGGCCTTGAGCAAGTTAAAGCAGGTGGGGTTTTCGAGACTGAAGACAAATTCGCTGTACGTGAGCTGGTCGACGCTGGTCAGTTTCATCTCGACGATCGAGCGCAATAGCGCCGAGAGTGCCGCCCCGAAGTTGCGGCCAAAACCTTCGTGCAGCGTTTGCAAAGCGCGCATTTGGTCTTTGCCCACGCGCTCAGGGCGCTTGAAGTCATAGGGCGTGACCTTGTCGCGGCCGCGCGGCGAAGTAGCCGGAGGCGGCGGCGTTGGGCCGGCGCGCGGCGCCTCGGCGGCAGCCACGGATGGCGCGCCCCCTTCCACCGCGTTGAGCAGGCTCTCGACCTCGGCCTGACTGAGAACGTCTCCCGGCATGTTTGCTTCCTTGCAATTGTGGGCGATGCCCACCCTACGTCCGTCTGCTGTTTACCTAATCGCGTACCTGTCCGCTGCCGTAAACTACGTACTTATAGCTCGTCAGTTCCTTCACGCCACAGGGGCCGCGCGCGTGCAGCTTGTCGGTGCTGATGCCGATCTCCGCCCCCAGCCCGAATTGTCCGCCGTCGTTAAAACGCGTGCTGGCGTTGATCATCACCGCCGAACTATCGATTCGGGCGGCGAACTCTCGCGCGGCGGCCAGGTCGCGCGTCACGATGGCGTCGGTATGGTGCGAGCCAAAGCGGTTGACGTGCTCGACCGCATCGTCGAGCGAATCGACGACGCAGACCGATATGACCGGCCCCAAATACTCGGCGGCAAAGTCCTCTTCGGTCGCCGGCATCGAGCCGGGCAAGAGCTGCTGTGCCCGTACGTCGGCCCGCAATTCGATGCCGCGTTCTGCCAGGCTGCGGCCGATGCGCGGCAAGAACTGCCGCGCCACCTGAGCGTGTACCAACAGCGATTCAGCGGCGTTACACACGCCCACCCGCTGGCACTTGGCATTGAGGGTGATGCGTTCGGCCATCTCAAGATCGGCCGCGGCATCGACATAGACGTGGCAGTTGCCCGTGAAATGCTTGATGACAGGCATCTTGGCCTCGGCCGCCACTCGGCGAATGAGCCCTTCGCCGCCTCGAGGAATGGCAACGGAAATAAACTCGTCCAGCCTCAAGAGATGGCCCACGGCTTCACGGTCGGTCGTCGAGACAAGCTGGACGGCATCTGCCGGCAGACCGGCTTCCACCGCCGCTTCGATCAGTAGGTCGGCGATGGCACGGTTCGAATAGGCCGCCTCCTTACCGCCGCGCAGGATGACCGCATTGCCGCTCTTCACGCAGATGGCTGCGGCGTCGGCCGTCACGTTGGGACGCGATTCGTAAATAAAGAACACCACGCCCAACGGCACGCGCACCTTGAGCACTTCGAGACCATTCGGCCGCATCGACGACTCGATCACTTCGCCAATCGGCTCGGGCAAGGCCGCTACCTCCTCCAGGCCCACGGCCATCGACTCGATGACCTTCGGTGTCAGCCGCAGGCGATCGACCTGGGCTTCGGTCAAACCGAAACCAGGCGCGGCTGCCAGATCCTGCTCGTTTGCCTCGATCAATTCGGCCGCGCGCCTGCGCAGCCGCTGGGCGCCGCATTGCAAAAAGCGAATCTTGGCCGCGCCCCCGGCGTATGCCAGATCGGCCGCGGCCCGGTGAGCGCGCATCGCCACGTCCAGGCAATATTGGC
Source organism: Pirellulales bacterium (assembly GCA_035694685.1). Taxonomy (GTDB): domain Bacteria; phylum Planctomycetota; class Planctomycetia; order Pirellulales; family JAICIG01; genus DASSFG01. The sequence continues at coordinate 2,641 of DASSFG010000041.1, read as the reverse complement.
CCAAGTCGGTTTCCGGCTGTGCAATAGCCACAGCGATTCAAGTCCTTGACGGGTCGGGGTTTGCGGTCTTCACGATGGCAACGGAGAGCATGATCGAAGTATCCTCCAAACCGCCTCCGCCGTCAATTGCGGTCGTCATGGCTCGCGCGAGAAGGGCTCAAGCGCGTTGCGCATCTCCACGGCAGTGGCAAAGCGTTGTTCGATGGTGCGCGATAAACCGCGATCGACCAAGGCGGCTAATTCAGCCGGCAGGTCGGGCCGACGGCGGAGAATCGGCACTGGGTCGTGCTGCAAGAGCATGGCAAGCTGCCGACCGACTTCACGCGGGAAATCATAGACGAATCTCCCCGTGAGCAGGTAATACAGGATGGCCGCGGCAGAATAGAGGTCGACTGAGGGCTGTGCATCGCGAAAGTGCGTAATCTGTTCAGGGGCCATGTAAGGCACGGTGCCGCCCATGTCGCCCGTCATCGTCAAGCCGCTCAGGCGCGATGCCTGAAACGCCCGTGCCAGCCCGAAGTCGAGCAACTTCACCGCCTCAGCGTCGTGCTCACGGCCAACGATGACGTTCGACGGCTTGACGTCGCGATGCACAAAGCCTTTGGCATGAGCATAATCGAGGGCCTCGAGCAACTGGCACGTGAGCCGGACCGCGCGGCCAATTGCCAGCGGGCCATGCTCGTCGAGCAGTTTGTTGATGTCGACACCCTGCACGATGTCCATGGCGAAGAACAATTGTCCTTGGCTGCGTCCCATGCCGCGAAACGACACGATGTAGGGATGCGTCAACTGGGCCAAGATCATGACCTCGCGCAAGAAACGGTCGCAGTCGGCCTCGCTGGCGGCGACGTCGGGCGAAATCGTCTTGAGGGCCACGACCGACTGGTCGGCTTCGCGCAGCGCCAAGTAAACGACCCCCATCGTGCCACGGCCAATTTCCTCGACAAGTTGATACCCGGCGATCGGCTGCGGCCGACCGCGAACGCGATCGAGATAGTCGGCCGGCAACAAGTTGCGCGGCGACGAGCCTGCCGGTGCAGCGTCACCGGCGGAAGGCGCGACGGCTTGGCGAGGCTGAGGAACGATCGTCGGGGCGGCGGCAACCACCGCGGAGCTCGCCGGCGGCACGGCGTCAGCGGCGAGGCGCGTCACCGAGACGTGCAGCACGGTGGCGCCTCCCTGGATGGTATCGCCATCGTGAAGGTCAGCCGAAGTCACGCGCCGGCCGTTGACGAAGGTGCCGTTGGTGCTGTTGGCGTCGATCAGCCGGCAATACGGCGGATTGATCTCGAGCATGAAGTGCACCCGCGAGAACCGCTTGTCCTTCTGTGGCAGCCGGAAATGAGCGTAGGAGGCCCGCCCGACGATGAACGTATCGTGCTCGTGAAACGTGAACGAACGCCCCTGGTGCGGACCTTCAGTGACAACCAGCTTGACTTCCATAACGCTGCCGCGCGCTCGCGACCGCCAATTTCTCTGACGCCGGGCCTAAAAGAACCGCCGTAGGATTGTTACGATAACGGAGATTAGAAGGCAAACGCAACAATCGGCTTGTAGGCGGGACAAGTGAGTGGAACCAGCGCCGGCCCACCAGCGAAAGACTTTATAACTAAGACTTAGCGTGTAACAACATGTCAAAAACCAACACCGACTTTCGGACCGAACATGACTCAATGGGCGACGTCCGCGTGCCCGACCAGGCCTATTACGGGGCCCAGACGCAACGCGCGGTCGAGAACTTTCCAATTTCCGGGCAGCCGCTGCCGAAGGAGCTGATTCATGCCATCGGCCTGGTGAAGTACGCCTGCGGCATGGCTAACCGCGACCTGGGCAAGCTCACGCGCACCGGTAAGAACCCGCTCAATGAGCAACAGGTGCAGGCCATGCTCGATGCCTGCCGTGAAGTGTCTGAGGGCAAGTTCGACGATCAATTTCCGGTCGACGTTTATCAAACCGGATCGGGCACGTCGAGCAACATGAATGCCAACGAGGTGATCAGCAACCGGGCCATCGAACTGCTCGGAGGCGATCGGATGCAGATGGCCAAGGCCGTGCACCCGAACGATCACGTGAACATGGGGCAAAGCACGAACGATACGTTCCCGACGGCCATTCACGTTGCCGTGGCAATGGGCATTCGCCGGCGACTCATTCCCTCTCTGGAGCGTTTGCAGGCCACGCTCGCCGAGAAAGCACGGCAGTGGGACAAGATCATCAAAATCGGTCGCACGCATTTGGCCGACGCCACGCCGCTACGGCTGGGACAAGAGATCGGCGGGTTTGCAAGACAGGTTGCGCTGTCGATCGAGCGTGCCCGGCGTGCCGAGCAAGCGGTGCTCGAGTTGCCGGTCGGAGGCACGGCGGTTGGTACCGGTATCAATACGCATCCCGAGTTTGGCCGCCGCGTGGCCGCCGCGCTCGCCCAGGAGACCGGCATCGACTTCGTCGAAGCCGCCAATCATTTTGAGGCCAACGCTCAGCGCGACGGATTGGTGGAGTGCCATGGCGATTTGCGGGCGATTGCCGTTACCTTGTTCAACGTGGCAAACAACGTTCGCTGGCTTGGCTCGGGGCCGCGCTGCGGATTTTACGAGGTGAAGTTGCCGGACCGGCAGCCGGGCAGCTCGATCATGCCCGGCAA
>DASSFG010000040.1:0-2575 GCA_035694685.1 Pirellulales bacterium | reverse complement strand
TTGCGAAATTATTAAATCCTCGGTGCTCATCGCTGCGAGGCAGCGCCGAACGTCACCTTCACAAACTTGGGCCGATAAACGGCTTCGTCTTCGAACAGCCGGCCGAACTTCCAGGCGTTCACGCAGTAGCTGATGAGCAGTGTGTTGCCTTGGGAGGCCCAGGGATGCTCCTTGGCTGAATAACAAAAGAGCCCTTTGTCGGCCGCCGTCTCTGGGCAAGTGTAGACGAGTCGCGGCGCTGACCAGGGGCCGTCGGGCGAAGCCGCCACCCTTGCCAAAATGCGATCGCTGAGACCGCTTTCGGTGTAAATGAGGACATAATTCCCGTCAGCCAGACGGCTGACGGAGAACTCATTGGCCAATCCGGCGGCAAGACTTTCGGCAGCCGCGGTCGTGCTCCAACCGTCGTCCCCGCGAAACTCCCAACGGTCGAATTCAGCCAGTTTGGCAAGCGGAGCGCGAGCGACGATGAGCTGCTTGCTGCCAAGTTTGCGCTCGCGGTCTTCGATGCCATAGATATAGACGTAGTCGTCGCCCACAAACAGCGCCGAGCCCCAAACGCGCTCGCGGCCCTTTTTGAACTCGACGAAAGGAATCGGGCGTTGCTCGGCGTGCCAGTTCTGCGGATCTTCGAGCGGGCGTTCAATCGTAGCCAGCCATTGGCCGACCTGCCTGAAGCCGAACACACCTTCGTCCGAAGTCTTTTCGATTTGGGCCAGGAAAACGAACAACCGGCCATCGATCTCGACGGCCGCTTGCGGCCAGAACCAGCCGTGGCCGTCGGCCGGCCGGAACATAGCGGCCGGCTCGTCGTTATCGCTTTTGCTAAAGGCAAATTGGACCGGCGCCGGGACCGAATTCCGGTCCATGACGCCGATGGTGTTATTGACCATGGCGGCCCCTGCCCGACGACCGTTCTTGACTTTGCCGATCAGCGTATCGCCAAACAAAAACAGCACACGCTCGCGGTTCAGCGTGGTCGAATAGACGCCGTCGCCGCCGATCCATCCCTCGCCGCCGGTAAACAGCGCGTTCCATTCCGCCGGCGGCTCGGCCTTGATGACCTTCGGCAGGGCTGGCTGAGCGCTGGCCAAACGCGCCTCGAACGCCAGGCAGCCAACATAGAGCAAAATGGCAACCGATCTTCTCAGCAGTATCATTGCAGGTGTGTAGCCGTTGTGATTTAACAACAATAGTATACCTGCTGGCACTGGTCGGTCGAGAAATGAATCACGAGAAGCCCTCAATTCGTCGCTGGTTTCAGTTCTCGTTGCGGACATTTTTAATTCTCGTTTCCGCGCTCGCTGTTTGGCTCGGCGTTCAATTCAATCGCCCGCCGATCACTCGCCGAGCCATCCCTAGCGGAAGAAATGTTTCTCGTCAGTTGGTCGCCCGACGGCGAGCTGTTGGTATCGGCGGGATTAAAGGGTGACATCATCGTTTGGAATCCAACTGATCTGTCGGTCCTTCGCCGACTTCAGGCGCCAGAATGGGTCATCGGCGCGAAGTTCACACCAGATGGCACACGTCTCATCACAGCCGGCGGCAGTGCGGCATTCGGTTCGCGAGACCGCCTCGTCCAGATCTGGGGCGTTCCACCTTGGTGGCACCGTTTTTTCTGAGGCGACAATTTGCGCAAGCTAATTTTTTTCCGTTCGTAATACTCGTTCGATTCTCTGCCAGTGCGTGCCTTGCCAAAAGAGCCGGCGGCAACGCTGGCATTCAAAGTAATCGTCAAGCCAGGGATACGTGCGCGGGGGAATCCGCTCGCGCACTGCTTCTTTGTCGACCGCGGCCAAACGTCCGCCGCAGGCCATGCAGCGCGTGGGCTTCAGCGGCAACTCCAGCCGGTCGCGGACAAAGGCGAACTGCTCGCGCTTCTTCAAGCTGATGGGCGTCAGCAGGGCCGCCACCGCGCCCGATGCAATCACGCCGCGATCCATCAAGCGGCGGTCGCTGGTGATGAGAATGGCGCCGCCGGCGGTCGCTTTGCGCAGCAGGTCGTCGTCGTCGATGCCGGGCCAGAAGGCCGCGTCGTAACCGGCCGCCCGCAGCCAACGGGCGAGCCCGCCCAGTCCCGCGTCGCAGTGAAAATCAGGGCCAAGCTGCGGCGGGGCCTGCGGCACGGTAATCTCCACGATCCGCCGCCAGCGCGGCGGGCTGCGCGCCAGCAGCCGCTCGATCGCATCGCGACGAGCACGGCTGAAGACATCCGTGAGCGCGACCTCGGCCGCTTGCCCGCCTTCGACCCTCGCGACGACTTCTTCCACGAGCGACGCCACCGCGGGCATCAGCGGCTTCGTGTCGCTGCGCCATAGTAAACTGCGAAACACCTGTTCGGCACGGTCGAAAAAATCCGGCTCCGCACTCATCGCCAGCAAGTGAACATGAGATGGGTTGATGGATAGTATGCGGCGGCTGGGGCAAAGCCGCGTTCTAACGCGCCCGGTAGCGCGACCACCGGGGCATCGCTGGCCGACAACGCGTTTTGGCAGGAGCGACGTCTGCCCCGGCCAGCTCCTGCCCCAGCCACCGCGTTGACCGATCACAGCACCGCTGACAGAGCAGTAGGGTG
>DASSFG010000039.1:0-3701 GCA_035694685.1 Pirellulales bacterium | reverse complement strand
CGCCGGTCTGGAACGGCAGCGGCTCAACCGTTTCGCCGTAAATGGTGTTTAGATCGCAGTCTTTGTCCCAGCCGACGTTAAAGAGCAAAAAGTCGCGCTTCCAGCCAGGCGGCGGTGGCTCGTCCGGAACGGCAAACCGCAACGTCAATTCGTCGCCCGCGCCGAGAACCGCGAGCAGGTCGTCGGTGGCCGTCACCAACTCGCTCACGTCGCCATAGCGGGTGAAATTGCCGCGCATTGCCGGCCATTTGGACCGCGTCGTGACGTCGTCATACTCAAAATGCTCTGGGCCGTATTCCCGATCGGCCGTGCGCCGCGAGAAGCCGCGATAGTGCAAATCGGCGTCGATCAGTTCCAGCGGAGTCTGCCGCACCTCGACGGCCGGTTCGTCCACCGTAATAAACGCCTCGTCCCAGTAAATCTCCATGTTCGTGGCGACGCGCAAACGATAGTCGTCGGCTGAAAACACGTCGCTCAGGTCGACGGCAATCGTCTTCGTTTTGCCGCCCGGAAAGCCCATGTACGGCAGCACCTGGCGCCATTCACCGCTGGCGTCAGGCGTCCAGAGCGAAGGCGGCGCCGGCTTCTTCAAGCCAGGGTTCTGTGAAATGCCCACGTTGACCGACGTGCCGGTCGGCCGGATCCAGCCGGTGAGAAACAGAGTGATCTGCTGAGGTTTCGAGAGCCGGCCAAAGTCGAGCTCGATGAAATGGTCGTCGGCAAGGCCAAACGCCAGACGATGGTCGAACGCCTTGACGTACTTGCCGTCGCGGCTGCCGAGGCGACCGAGGAGGTCACGCCCTTGTTGATCGCGCGCCGCCACGGGCCGCACCGGGTTACGCACCGTATGTACTTTATGGCGGGCAAGTTCAGCCGGCCCGACTTTTTCATTGGAGTAAACTTCCACCTCGGCCGGATGATCGACGGCGATGAGACGGATTTCATCGAGATAAGCCGCCTCCCAAAGCTCTTCAGTAATCTGCAGCGGATAGCAGCCGTCGCGCTGGCGCAGCTTGTCGCCGTCGATGCGCAGATATTCCCATTCTCGTGACGGAGCGACTTGACCCTCGGCCAACAACAATCCCAGCGGGGCCGACCAGAGACAATCGGTGCAGAACTCGAACCGCTCGCCGTTCCAGGTGTAGAGAAACGGACACGATCCTCCCAGCACCTGCTCGTCGCAGATCACCACGTTTGAGTCGGGCCGCACCAGGTCTTGCGGTATGCCCGTCGTCCATATCACGCGGATCAGGTCGGCATCGCTCTGGCCAAGCCCAAAATGAGTCTTGGCGGATTCGACGAGGCGGCGTTGAACGTGGCTTCCGCTCCGCACCTCCACAATGCACCCGATCCCATAATGATCACTACGCATTGCGACGCTTTGATCATCGACGTGCCCCGCTTGCAACTCGACATCGAGCCAGCGAAGCGCATTGCCTCCCTCGTTGGAATAGAGCACCAGGCGGTCCGCTTCAACGAGCGCAAGGTCTTCATCGCCGTCATTGTCGAGATCACCTGCTCGGCAAACGCGCACGCTCTGTGGCGGCGCGCTGAGCAAGCTCGCCAGCGGGGCGAAATCCGCTCCGTCCGCGCCGTGTAAGAATTCGATGCCCTTTTCGTTCCAAGCAACGAGGTCCAAGTTGCCGTCGTTGTCGAAGTCCCAGTCGAGAACGCCGTCGCAGGCGGTGCTCGATGCCTGCTGGCTCCCTTTGGCAGATACTACGCCGGCCCGACTGACTTGCGTACGCAGCAGCGACGCACCGGCGCCTGCGGCCACAAAACGCCACGCGCCATTGGCGTCGGCATCGAGCACGATCACCGATTTCGCGTGACTAAAGGCGTCGAATTCAGCTTCGTAGGGCCGCCAGCGAAATTGCCCGTGGCGCAGGTTCTCGAGATAACCGGCGGGCTTGCCGATGTCGTTGGCCGCGAGCAGGTCGAGATCGACGTCGTGGTCCCAATCGACGGCCACCAGCGCGATGATTCCCATAGCGTCATCCGGCAACTTCGAGCCCCCGGTAATGTCGGAGAACGTCAAGTCACCCCGGTTCGACCAAAGGTGGAGACCGTCGGCGGCGATCAGCGCAACGTCGAGGTCGCCGTCGTGATAAAAATCGGCTGCCACGACGACCTTCACGTCCTTGATTTCGGCCACGTCTGACGATTGCGCCTTCTCGACGAACGATCGGCTCGCGTCGTCGTTCAACTGATTCTCCAAAAACACGATGCCACTCGGTCCATAGGCGATCAAATCGAGGTCGGCAAGGTGGCAAGTTTCATTGCCGGTCGACGACGGGCCGTGGTTTGAGCTTGCAGCCTGCTCGTCAGTCGAGGCCTGCTTGCGAGCTTGATCGCGACGATGGGCTTTCGTTCCTATCTGTCGCGGGTCGTCGCGGTCCAAGTCCGCTGCCAGAAGGTGGTCGTAGTCGCCGGCAAGCTGCAAAGAGACGGTTTGCCGCCAGCCTGCGGTATGGTTGCGGCTATAGACTTCGACGCTGCCCGTTCGCAGCACGATCAAATCGAGCCGGCCATCGAGGTCAAAATCGGCCAACGCCATGTCGCGGATACCGGCCAACGGAGGAGGCTGCTTCGCCGCAGGGAATTCCACGAGCTTGACCTTCGTCGGCTGCGGGTTTCCGGCCGTCACCGGCCGCGGGCAGGTCGATTGAAAGTCGTGGATGACATACTCCAACGGGTCGCGTTGCAGTCGTCGCAGGTCGCTCTGTATCCACGGCTCTGGACGAGCGACGTGCCCGAGTTGCAGCATGAGGCCGCGAGCTGCCCGCCAATCACCTTTTTCGGCGGCTGCGGCAATCCTGCCGAGCCACTCATTGGGGTCGGCGATTGCGCGGTTGCTTCGCTCGGCCATGTTGGTAAGCAGTCCCGGCATGCTCGACCATTGCGATTGGATCCTCGTAATCGTCTGCTTGAGGTTCGCGTCGTGGATCTCGATCTGCGTTTCGAGCCACGTCAACTGCAAGGACAGATTATCGGGGGCAAGCTGGTATGCATGGCTGAGGGCCGATGCCGCTTTGTCGTGCAACTGCTTGTCGCGAGAATTCTGGTAGATATTGAAAAGCTCGTACCACACGACAACGTCGTTGGGCGCCAGTTCGGCGGCCCTGTTCAATTCGGCGATTGCCTTGGCCTCGTCGCCCACAAGCGCGTAGGTCTGGCTTGCCAGCAGGTGCGCGGCAGGCGAGCTCGGCTCGGCCTCCAGCAATGCGTGGGCAGCCTCCAGCGCTTTGGCGCCGGCTGTGGCCCTTTCGGCCGTCCGCCCCGCGTCAATACCGCTTACAAGCATGATGCGAGTAATTGCCAGGTTCCACAGCGGTAAAGGGTCGCCTGGCTTCAGTCGCGCGATTTCCCGGAACAGCTCATCGGCTTCAGGAAGTTTGTGGAGCCGGTTTTGTAGCTTGCCGTTTTCCAGATAGCCGATGGCGATGTTTTTCTTTTGCTCGAGCTGTTCGCACTCTGCCGGCGAAAGCTCGGGGCGAAAACAAAAGTACGCCACTGCCGGCACAAACAGGGCCAGCGCCAGTGTGATCCACAATACGGTCTTCCAACCGCGTCGCGGCGCAGCGGGCGGCGGACGATCAACGCTTTGCGACATCGCGAGATGATAGTAAGGCGTGCCGAATGAATGAACAACTGTGAACGATTGTAACCCTTGGACGAACGTTTTGCCACGTCCGTCAAAG
>DASSFG010000038.1:0-3604 GCA_035694685.1 Pirellulales bacterium | reverse complement strand
AGGCTTTTAGCCTGACGTCAGGCTAAAAGCCTGACCTACACCTGAAAACGGCGCCCGTCAGGCTAAAAGCCTGACCTACACCACGGAGCGAACGCCATGAAATGCCTGCCACCGTTTGCGATTCTGTGCCTTGTTTCAGTCGGATTGCTCTTTGCCGCCGACGAGCCGCCGCCGCAAAAGCCGGCCACGCCCGACCGTGAGACGCTCATCAAGCAGTTCGAACAGTCGATGTCAGGCTCGACGCTCGTCGGCTACTCAACCTTCAACGGCCAGGAAGAAAGCAAGGGCCTGAAAGAAGAAAAGTATCACCTCAAGAGCGTCAAGAAACTCAAGCATGGCGACTACTGGCAGTTTGAATACGAATATGGTGAAGAGGGCAAGACCATCAAACTGCCGCCGGTGGAAATCAAGTGGGCCGGCGATACGCCCGTGATCACGCTCACCGACGTGCTAGTGCCGGGCGCCGGCACGTTTACCGCGCGGGTGCTCTTCTACCGGGATGAATACGCCGGCACTTGGAGCGCTTCGGACCACGGCGGGAGGATTTTTGGCAAGGTCGTTCGAGAAGACGCCAAAAAATAGTGGTGCGACCTTGCCCGAACCCACTGCCAACCAACTGCCCGTCACGGTCCCGCGGTTCGTGGCGTTCAAGGCCGCCCGGCATAAAATCACGATGCTCACGGCCTACGACTTTACGTTGGCCAGCGTGCTCGATTCGACCGGCATCGAAGGCATTCTGGTGGGCGACAGTCTGGGCATGGTCGTGCAGGGCCACGGCACGACGCTCAGCGTGACGCTCGACCAGATCATCTATCATGCCGAGATGGTCGGCAGGGCCGTGAAACACGCTTTGACGGTGGTCGACCTGCCCTTTCCCGCGGCTGCACTCGGCGCACAGGAGACGGTGCGCTCGGCCGGGCGCATCTTGAAGGAGACGCGTTGCCAGGCCGTCAAGCTCGAAGGCGGCGCCGAGCAGGCCGACGTGATCGCCGCGCTCGTTTCGGCGGGCATCCCCGTGATGGCCCACGTCGGGTTGCGCCCGCAAAGCGTACACTTGCTGGGCGGCTACAAAGTGCAACGTGAGGCCGAGCGGCTGCTGGCCGACGCCCGCTCGGCTGACGAGGCGGGCGCCTTTGCGATGGTGCTCGAGTGCATACCCGTGGACGTCGCGAATCAGATCACCGCCGCGGTGAGCGTGCCGACCATTGGCATTGGGGCGGGGGCGGGCTGCGACGGCCAGGTGCTTGTCACGCACGACATGCTGGGCCTCACCGAGGGATACGTGCCGCGGTTCGTCAAGCCATACGCCCAGCTTCGCGAGACGATTCGCGACGCCGTCGGCCTATACCGAGACGAAGTCCGTGCCGGCTCCTTCCCCGACGAGCAGCGGAGCTTCAAGTGAGTCCCAAGTCCGAAGTCCAAAGTCCAAGGGCCGTGACATTGACTTTGGACTTTTGACTTGAGACTTTGGACTTTCAAATGTGCGGAATCACCGGAGCCGTGTGGACTGACGCGGGCGAGCCGATCGATGCTCCCACACTCGCGCGCATGACCGACATACTCGCGCACCGCGGACCAGACGACCGGGGCTATTACACCAGCGAAGTCGCCGCCCACCACTATGCCGGCAGCGTTGCCGGCGTGGCGCTCGGTTTTCGCCGCTTGTCGATCATCGACCTGGCCGGCGGCAATCAGCCGCTCGCCAACGAAGACGGCAGCGTGTGGGTGGTCTTCAATGGCGAGATTTACAACTACCGCACCCTGCGAAAGCGGCTGGAAGGCTCGGGCCATCATTTCCGCACGGCCGGCGATACCGAGACGATCGTACACCTTTATGAAGACGAAGGCGTCGATTTCGTCAAGCACATCGAGGGCATGTTTGCCCTGGCACTGTGGGACTCGCGTCGCCGGCAGCTCGTGTTGGCCCGCGATCGCCTGGGAAAGAAGCCGCTCGTCTATCGGCACGAAGCCGAACGATTGCTCTTCGCCAGTGAGCTGAAGAGCTTGCTCGAAGTGCCGGGCACGCCGCGCGAAATCGACCCCAGCGCCCTCGATGAATTTTTGACTTATCAATACGTGCCGCACCCGAACACGATCTTTCGCGGCTATCGCAAGCTGCCACCGGGACACGTCGCCGTCTATGCAGATCGGCGGCTCACGGTCGAGCCGTATTGGAAGCCCGACTTTACTACTGAAATCAAACGTCCCGCCGCCGACTATCGCGAAGAGTTGCGTGAGGTGCTCACGGCGGCGGTCGAAAAACGCCTGCAAAGCGACGTGCCGCTGGGTGCTTTTCTGTCGGGCGGCGTCGATTCGTCGATCGTGGTCGGATTGATGAGCCGGCTCAGCAGCGAGAAGGTGCGCACGTTCTCCATCGGCTTTCCGGTGGCCGAGTTCGACGAAACCAGCTACGCGCGCGAGGTTGCCGAACGGCTGGGCTCGCTTCACCAGGAGTTTCGCGTCGAGCCCGACGGCATGAGCATCTGACCCAAGCTGGTCTGGTATTACGACGAGCCGTTCGCCGACAGTTCGGCGGTGCCGACGTATTACGTCTCGAAGATGACGCGCGAGCACGTGACGGTGGCCCTGACGGGCGACGGCGGCGACGAGTTGTTTGCGGGCTATCCGCGCTATCGCGCCGTCGAGATCGGCGCCCGGTTCGACCGCTTGCCGCGCGGCGTGATGAAGTTGCTGGCCGGCGAGTTCTGGCAACGTTTGCCCAGCGGCCAGCGGCAGAAATCGTACCTGCGCAAGTTCAAGCGGCTGGTGGGGGCGCTTGGCCGACCGGCCGAACGTCGTTATCTCGACTGGATTTCGATCTTCAACGAAGTGCGGCGGGCGGAGCTTTACGACGAGTCGTTCATTGCCCGTCTGCCGGAATCGGATCCGTTCGATTTCCTCGCGGCGGCCTTTGCGCGCAGCCGCGGACGCGATCCGATCACCGTCACCAGCCTGGCCGACCTCGTGACCTATCTGCCCTGCGACCTGATGACCAAGGTCGACATCGCCTCGATGGCCAACAGCCTGGAGTGCCGGCAACCGTTCCTCGATCATCACGTGGTGGAGTTGGCGGGGGCCATGCCGATCGGCCTCAAATATCGCCAGGGCCGCGGCAAGCGGATTCTCACCGAGACCTTTGCCGACCTGCTGCCCATCTCGGTGCGGCGCCGGGCGAAGATGGGGTTCGGCGTGCCGCTGGGCCACTGGTTTCGCCACGAGCTGCGGGATTTTACGCGGGACATCCTGCTCGACGAGCGGTCGCTCGGCCGCGGCTATTTCCGTCCCGATGCGGTCAGAACGCTGGTGGAAGATCATCAGGCCGGCCGCTACGATCATAGCTACCGCCTCTGGGCGCTGCTAGTACTCGAGCTTTGGCAGCGGGAATGGCTGGACACCAAGCCGGGGTCGGCGCAGGGGTGAAACGATGTTCCGCAGATCGCGCACTCCGGTTATGCTACGTCGGTGACTGACACGGTTGGATGGCCTTGGCCTGGAAAACGCAAACGCCGCCCCCGCGAACATGTAATCGCTGAAATGGGAATTAATTTTCTCGAGCGACAGGTTCTCCGCCGTGGCCACCAGCTTTGGAGAGTGTCCGAGCCGG
>DASSFG010000037.1:0-2999 GCA_035694685.1 Pirellulales bacterium | reverse complement strand
CTTGCGGTTAAACGATTCCGCGGCTCTGCCTAGCTACGTTTTTTGCAGCCGCTGGGGAAGGGTGAAGGAATAGAGGATCGTCACCGTGCCGGCCGACAGCAGACTCCACGGTGCCCAATCGGAGGGAATGACTTCGCGCTTGCGCGAGCTGACGCCTTGGTTGCCGCGCGAGTTGAGCGTGGCCTTGTCGATCACCAGGCATTCAGCGCCCAGTATGCAACAGTAAATCCCTAACGCGAGAAATAAGGCCCGCCACATCGTGTGCCTCCTGGCTTTCTGCCGGCTTTACCACAGCAACTTCCGTTCAATAACATCGTCCCGCAAACGACTTCCATGCGGCCTTTGCCCCTGTCCAGGCGCATGCCTCAGAGTGGGAACTTCGCTCACGACTGTTATCGTTGCGCGCCAGCGGCATAATTTCCGCAGCGGTGAACGGTCGCATTGAACGCCCTGGGGCCGGTTTGACGATGAAAATCGGGAGCCGCTGCGACCCGGCCGGTTGTTCTGATTTGTCGGCCTCTCTATAATGCAGCGGTAGCCCCCCAGAGCCTAGCTGGAGTAGGCGATTGTTGTCGAAACCAAAACTGCTCTACGTCTCAAGATCGCGCGATGCGGAAGACGCACGCGTGGCTCAACTGAGCGACGCGTTCGATATTGTCCACGTCCAAGGCCCAATTCGCGCTCTGGCCCGCCTCTCGCGAGACGATTTTGCCGCCATTTACGTCGATGCCCAACATATCGACGAGGCGCTCCGCATCGGCAAGTTGTTGCAAAACGAGCGTATCTTGCAGGGCATGCCCGACGGCGTCGTCTTACTGGACAGCGATAACACCGTCTTATGGGGGAATGGCCGTTTGCGTGAGTGGACCGGCCGCGACAACATCGCGGGGGCCAACTTTTACGCCGTGCTGGGCAGTCCGGAAATTCTCGGCCCCGATTTTTGTCCGTTTCACACCGCCCTGGCCACCTGCGCGCCAAGCAGTTCCACCTTGCGGTCGAGCGACAATCATTATTACCGCGTACACGCGGCGCCGCTCATCGAAAACGACGATCCACCCAAGAACCTGGTGGTGACCATTCGCGACGTGACCGCCGAGGTCTTGCAACAGCAGAAGCTGGCGGCCATCCATCAGGCCGGTATCGAACTGGCCAACCTCACGCCCGACGAGTTGTTTTCAATGACCGTCGAGGAACGCATCGAGCTGCTCAAGTCGAACATTTTGCACTACACGCGCGACTTGCTGAACTTCAACGTCGTGGAGATTCGCCTGCTCGACTCAAAGACCGGCAAGTTGGAGCCGCTGCTTTCCGAAGGGCTGATGCCGGAGGCCACCGACCGTTTGCTTTACGCCCGGCCTCAGGGCAATGGCGTGACGGGTTTCGTCGCGGCCACCGGCAAGAGCTATCTTTGCGAAGACACGACCGAGGATCCGCTTTACCTGGCGGGCGCGGCCGGCGCCAAAAGCTCGCTCACGGTGCCGTTGGTGTTGCACGACGAAGTCATCGGCACGTTCAACGTCGAGAGCCCCGAGCCGCGTGCCTTCAGCGAGAGCGACCTGCAATTTCTCGAAATTTTCACGCGCGACGTGGCCTTGGCGCTCAACACACTGGAACTGCTCGTGGCCGAAAAGGCCACTGCGGCCGCCGAGAGCGTCGAGGCCATTCATAGCGCGGTGGCGCTGCCGGTCGACGATATTCTGAACGACGCCGTGAACATCATGGAGCGTTACATCGGTCACGAGCCGGAAGTGGCCGAACGTTTGCAGCGCATTCTGCGTAACGCCCGCGACATCAAGCAAGTGATTCAAAAGGTGGGCCAGCAGATGGCGCCCAGCCAGGCCCATCCGCAAGCGATGCAGGACAGCGAGCGCCCGCTGCTGCGCGGCCTGACGGTGCTGGTGGCCGACGCCGACGAATCAGTCCGCAGCGCCGCCCACAATCTCTTGGAGCGGTATGGCTGCGTGGTTGAGACGGCGCACGACGGCGGTGAGGCCATCTTCATGGTCCGCAATCTCAGTCCGGGCCAGAGCTACGACGTAGTGATCGCCGACATTCGCTTGCCCGACATGTCGGGCTACGAATTCATGCTCAAGCTGCAAACGGTGATGGAGCACGTGCCCCTGATCTTGATGACCGGCTTTGGTTACGACCCCGGTCACTCGATCATCAAGGCACGTCAGGCCGGTTTGCCGGCCGGCGCCGTGCTCTATAAGCCGTTCCGTCTCGACCAATTGCTCGAAACCGTCGAGCAGGTCGTCCGCAGCCGGGCCGTCGAACAAGCCTAGCGGCTCATTCTGTGGCCCTCTGGCAGACGCGTCCTCGCTTGAGCGGGAGCCGCCCGCATTGGCCAAAGAACTAGTGAAAACACTAGTGAAAAAAACGCGTCATCCTGGCCTGAGCGTCAACGGAAAAGCTGACTGCACATAGCCTTGTGGCAGGGCACGAACGCATCAATTTTCACTTATAAAAGTGTTTTCGGCATCTTTGGAGTGCGGTAACTTGTTACCGCTTTCACTCGCGGCGGAGCCGCTTTCTTTTTGCACCCTTTGGGATCGACTGCTGAATAAAAATGCAGCGATTACTGGACATGCGCGAAGTAGCGGCACGTCTGGCCTTATCCCTCCTGCGGAGGTACGACTTGCATGAAAATCCCGAGCGCCGCCGGTCGGTGCAGATTTGCACCGACCGTGCGCCGCTCGAGCGACTTTTGGCCGATGCTCATGATTTAAGCACGGCAGTGAAGCGCCGCGCGCTTTGAAGCTTGTATCCAAGTTGCCAAAGACCGTCGCGTCAGGCATTTGAATCCTGACACCTGCCTACTGTTCTCCCTTCTTACCACGCCATTGGCTTGGAAGGTCGCATAGCGCACCGGCGCGCGGCCCCGCCCTCCCGACTCCAAGTCCTACGACGGAAGCTGGAAGACCATAATCCTAAAGTCCCAAGAGCTACGTCCTAAGCTTCTGAATCCAAAGACCCGCCTCTCGCCTCTAGACGCTGCC